>JAGCAV010000210.1 GCA_017652545.1 Lachnospiraceae bacterium | reverse complement strand
TGCAGCCTTTTCCATGTCCCGCCTTCCATCTCATAGATCCTGAATTCACAGTTATGCGGTTTTGGCCGCCAGAGAATGCCGTTCGGCCGTCCTTCCAGGTACCCGCTCAACGCGCGTATGATCCCGCCGTGACAGGAGACCAGAACATTTTCATAAGGTTTTTTCTCCAGATCTTTCAGGAAGGAAGCGCTTCTTTCGACCATGGAAGAGATCGTCTCCACTGTCCGCGGAGCCGGAAAGACTTCGGGAAGTGCCCAGTACAGGGTCATGGCGGGGCCGAGAAGAAAATAATGTCTTTTCTCATATTTTCCGAAGTCCGTTTCGATGATGCGTTCATCGATACAGACTTCGTTTTTTCCGATGCCGGCGATGATGGCGGCAGTTGTGACAGCCCGGTCCAGGGGACTGGCATAGACTGCGTCAAAATGAACGCCGGCGGCTTTTTCTGCAGCCTCCTCAGCCTGGGCAATGCCTGTCTCGTTCAGGGGGACATCCGAGCGTCCCTGCATTTTCTTCGCTTTGTTCAGATCGGTCTGTCCGTGACGGACCAGCCAGATTTTCATAGACCTTACCCCTTCACCGCGGAAACAACGGATGCTGACTGCTGCCTGATTATAGCAAATCCGCCAGGGGATTGAAAGATGATTCTGTCCGCTCCGAATCTGAAAATCATTCCCGAATTCGTTGACAGGCATTTCCATATGCGCTATAATCCGGGAACGGTTCCCATTTTTTGAGAAAGAACAGTCAGAAAGCGGCGGAATGATGAACACGAAACCAAAATATAAAACAAAACAGCGGGAGATCCTGATCTCATACCTTGCAAAAGAATCAGGAAAGCATATCACGGCGGGTGATGTGTGCGAGTATTTCAGGGAACAGGGTGCCCCGATCGGACAGTCCACTGTCTACCGGCAGCTGGAAAGCCTGGTGGATGAAGGGATCATCAACAAATATACGATCGATGCCGGATCCCCGGCCTGCTTTGAGTATGCCGGTGAACACCTGCAGGGGAGACATACCTGTTTTCACTGTAAATGCGAGAAATGCGGGAGACTGATCCATCTTCAGTGTGATGAACTTGAGGAGATACGGGAACATCTGTCCCATGCGCACAGGTTTCGCCTGGATCCGCGAAGAACCGTCTTTTACGGACTGTGTGATGAATGTATTTCAGACAAATGACAGAAGTTATGTCTTATAAGGAGAGGATAAAGTGAAAAAGAGACTGATATGCAGCCTGGCAGCCTGTCTGCTGATGATGGCGTTACCGGCAGCGGGCATGGAGAATGCGCAGGAAGAACCGCTGAAGATCGTGACGACGATCTTTCCGCTGTATGACTGGATCACCAACGTACTCGGAGACAATCCGGGCCATGCGGATGTGACGATGCTGCTTGACAACGGTGTGGATTTCCACAGTTATCAACCGACCGCTGACGATATGCTCACGATCTCCACCTGTGATCTGTTTATCTATGTCGGAGGTGAATCGGACAGATGGGTGACCGAGGCCCTTCACGGGGCTGTGAATGAAGACATGGTCGTTGTGAACCTGCTGGAAGAACTCGGGGATTCCGCCAGGGAAGAGGAACTTGCGGAGGGCATGCAGACCAACGGCGAAGAAGATGACGGCAAGGGCTATGATGAGCATATCTGGCTCTCGCTGAAAAATGCCGCTTTTCTTGCCGGAAGGATCCGGGAAGCGGTTGCGGCGCTGGACGAAGCGCACGCGGATGTTTACGAAGAAAACACCGGCATATATGTGCAGAAGCTGGATGAACTGGATCAGGCCTGTGAGGATACGGTCTCGAAGGCTCAGATCCGGACGGTCCTGTTCGGGGACCGGTTTCCGTTCCGATATCTGACGGATGATTACGGCCTGACATATTATGCGGCATTTGACGGATGCTCCGCCGAGACGGAAGCAAGCTTTGAGACGATCATGTTCCTGGCGCAGAAGATGGATGAGCTCTCGCTCCACACCTGCCTCGTCACGGAAGGGTCGGACCGGAGGATCGCGGAGACGATCGTCAACAGCACAAAGACGCGGGATCAGCAGATCCTTGCAATGAATTCCATGCAGGCTGTGACTTCCGGGCAGAGGGAAGAGGGAGTCACTTATCTGTCCCTCATGAAGGAGAACCTGGAAGTTCTGCAGCAGGCGCTTTCATGAGAGCGGAGTTCGTGATATGAAAAGTGGGGTGACAGGATGGCTTTGCTGACCATAAAGGATCTGTCGCTGGGGTATGATTCCAGGGCAATTGTGGATCATCTGGACTTCAGCGTCAATACCGGTGACTATCTGTGCATAGTGGGAGAGAACGGTTCCGGAAAAACAACGCTCATGAAGACCCTTCTGCATCTGCAGGAGCCGATGTCGGGACAGATCATCGCGGGAGACGGCCTGCAGCGGAATGAGATCGGTTATCTGCCTCAGCAGACGCTGGTGCAGCGCGACTTTCCGGCATCTGTCTGGGAGATCGTACTCTCCGGATGCCAGGGGCGCTGCGGAAGAAGACCGTTCTACGGAAAAAAAGAGAAGGATCTGGCGAATGAAAACATGGAACGGATGGGGATTGGCGCGCTTAAAAACCGCTGCTACCGGGAACTGTCCGGCGGCCAGCAGCAGCGTGTCCTTCTGGCGAGGGCGCTTTGCGCGACCCGGAAGATCCTGCTCCTTGACGAGCCCGTTTCCGGGCTGGATCCCAGGGTGACGGCGCAGATGTATGAACTGATCGCACGGCTGAACCGGGAAGGGATCACGATCATCATGATCTCTCATGACATTTCAGCGGCATTGACGTATGCCAGCCATATCCTGCATATCGGCTCACATATATTCTTCGGAACAAAAGAGGAATACCAGAAGAGCGAGACAGGAAGGAATTTTGTGTCGGAGCAGACAGGCAGCGGGAATGTGAAGCTGATCCATGCGGAAGGGCGTGCAGAAAGACTGAAAAACGAAGCAGTGCTTCATGAGGAAAAAGACGAAGCAGTGCTTCATGAGGAGAATGACGAAGCGGTGGTTCATGAGGAGAAAGAGGAGGATGAAGCATGATCGGGACGCTTGCCAGATATCTGGAATATCCGTTTGTCAGGTATGCCCTGATCGTGGGTGTGCTGATTGCGCTGTGCGCCTCCCTGCTGGGTGTGATCCTGGTTCTGAAACGGTTCTCCTTCATCGGTGACGGGCTTTCACATGTGGCCTTCGGAGCCATGTCCATTGCCGCTGTTCTGAACCTGACCAATCAGATGCTGTTGGTCCTGCCGATCACAGTGCTGTGCGCCATCCTGCTTCTTAGGACAGGCCAGAACACGAAGATCAAGGGAGATGCCGCGGTGGCAATGATCTCCGTGGGGGCTCTGGCTTTCGGCTATCTCCTGATGAACATTTTTTCAACATCCTCGAATCTGTCCGGTGATGTATGTTCAACGCTGTTCGGGTCGACATCCATCCTGACGCTCAGACAGGGTGAGGTCTGGCTGTGCGCGGTTCTTTCACTGGCGGTACTGGTGATCTTTGTGCTGTTCTACAACAGGATCTTTGCTGTCACATTTGATGAAAACTTCGCAAAAGCCGTCGGTACGAGGGCAGACAGCTACAATCTGCTGATTGCCGTGGTCACGGCGGTGATCATCGTACTGGCCATGAACCTGGTCGGTTCTCTGCTGATCTCCGCACTGGTGATCTTCCCTGCTCTTTCAGCCATGAGGCTGTTCAGCAGTTTCAGGAAGGTGACAGTGTGTTCGGCCGTTCTCTCGGTCGTGTGCGCTTTTATTGGAATCGTCATTTCGATCCTGGCCGGCACGCCGGTGGGATCCACCATCGTGGCTGCGGATGTGGCCGGTTTTGCGCTCTGCTGTCTGGCCGGAAAAGTCAGGGGAGGGACATAAATCATGCTGCGAATCGCCATCGTTGAAGATGAGGATGTATTTGCTCAGGAACTGATCTCGTACCTTGCCCGGTTTGAAAGGGAGAGCGGGGAGGTGTTCCGGATCAGCCGTTTTTCTGACGGTGATGAGATCGCCGATCCGTATCCTGGCGGCTTTGATCTGATTCTGATGGACATCTGCATGCGGTTCATGGATGGCATGACCGCCGCGGAGAAGATCCGGGAAACGGATGACCGCGTGGTCATTATCTTTATTACCAACCGGACCGATTATGCGATCAGGGGTTATCAGGTTGATGCGCTGGACTATGTGCTCAAGCCGGTCAATTATATCTCATTCGCACAGAAGATGAGCAGGGCGCTGGATAGAATTTCCGGACGGCGGACAAAGAAGATCGCGCTGAACACCCGCAACGGGCTCCTTCGGATCGACATTGACCGCATCCGGTATATTGAGAGCCACGGCCATGAGATGACTTATCATACAAAACTGGGTGATTACATGATGCGGGGGCGTCTGCAGGATGTCGAGAAGATGATGGAAGCAGACGGCTTTTTCCGGATCAATAAGGGGTGCCTCGTGAACCTGCGCCATGTGGATGGCATACAGGATCAGTGTGCACTTGTGGACGGGAACAGGCTGCCGGTCAGCAGGGCCCGGAGGTCCGACTTCATGGCTGCACTGACAAAGACTCTGGGAGAAAGCTGACATGCATGATTATCAGGACATTCCGAGGATCTATACGGGTATCGCGCAGATGTCATCCTGTTTTGTGTACTGTGCGCTTTTCGGCGCCGGGAACAGGGATGTCACCCGCTGTTTCCGGCTGGCAGTCGGTCTCATCCTGCAGTGTCTGTTTCTTCAGGTCACCGGCTCTCTGCCGCTGTTTTTATGGATACCCTGCATGGG
>JAGCAV010000209.1 GCA_017652545.1 Lachnospiraceae bacterium | reverse complement strand
AGAGCTTCGCTCTACACTGGAGGATCTCGGACCTACTTATGTAAAGATCGGCCAGATCATGTCCAGCCGTGTGGACCTGCTCCCGGAGGAGTACTGCAAAGAGCTGGAGAAGCTGCGCCAGAACGTGCAGGAACTGGATCCTGCGCTGGCCAGGGCGGTCATTGAACAGGAGACCGGCAAAAAGATCGATGAGATCTACAGCGAGTTCCGGGACAAACCGCTCGGATCCGCCTCCATCGGACAGGCGCACTATGCCGTGCTCAAGGACGGGACCCCTGTTGTCACGAAGGTGCAGCGCCCGCTGATCGCGGAAATGATGCGGCAGGATTTTGTCCTGCTCAAAAGGCTGGCCTCTGTCTTTAACGTTGTGATGGAAGGCGCGGATAACGCCGAGGACCAGCTCGACCTCCTGGAAGTGATCGAAGAATTTGAGAAAGTGACCGAGGAGGAACTGGACTGCCGGGTAGAAGCGGAAAACAACAAATATTTCCTGGAACACTGTATCCAGGACCCGACAAAGGTCACCTGTCCGACGGTTTATGACGATCTGACGACAGAGCGGATCTTTACGATGTCCTTTGTGGATGGCTATTCCATTGCCAAGAAAGACCGTCTTATTGAGGATGGATACAATATAGAAGAGATCGCCCGCAACATCGTGGATAACTATCTGTATCAGGTGCTTGATGTCGGCGTTTTCCATGCGGATCCCCACCAGGGCAATATCATGGTCACCCATGGAATACCCTGCTGGATCGATTTTGGCATGATCGGCCGCATTACAGACGCGGATGTGTCCATTATCCAGTCCCTGGTTCTTGGTGTTCTGGAAGGGGATGTGGAGACGATCGCCAATTCAGTCATGTCGATGGGCGCCGCCTCACCGAGTACGAACCGTGACCGGCTGATCGAGGATCTGGACGTGTTCCTTGACAGGTACATGTCGGTCACCAGCCTCAACGATCTGGATGTATCCGTTCTCTTCGAAGAGATCTGTGCTCTCGGAGAGAAGCATCATATCAAGATGCCCGGCAAGTTCACCATGCTTGTCAGATCACTGGCGACCATTGAGGGTGTGATCGAACAGCTCTGCCCGGAACTGAATCTGTTTGAGATCCTCTCCAATAAGCTGATGGACCGCGCAAAGAAGAACTTTGACCTGGAGCAGCAGCTGATCAGTGCCGGAAAGGATGTCCTGGAAGTCGGCAAGAAGGCAGCCAGGATTCCTGCGCTGGCTTCGGATCTTCTGAAGAGCGCTGCCAGGGGCAGAATGAAGATGAACATGGAGCTGACCGGTTATGAGGAACTGCTCAGTAAAGGCGGGGATACGGTCAAGACCATCGTGCTGGCTCTGTTTGCCTGTGTCCTGTTTATCGGTTCCTGCCTCCTGTGCCTGGCTGATATTTCGCCCAAAGCGCCCGGAGGGATACCTGTGGTGGCGGCGATCGGACTGATCTTCTCCGTTTCACTGGCGATCTATGCGGTCAATTGTTTCGCGAAAAAGAAGTAAGGGGGCAGTAAGGACAGGATCATGAAAAAATGGGATGAAAAGCTTGCTGACCTGAGCGAAAAACTGGCCAGACTGAGCAGCAAAACCGCAGATGCTTCCGAAGAAGCGAAAGCTGCCCGGGAACTGAAGGAAGAGGCGATCAGAGACCGGATCAGTACGGTAAAGGGCAATGTGATTGCGTTTCAGGAGAAGGCCCGTATTTCCGGTGAGGAGAGAAAAGGGAAATTCAGGAGCGCAATCCTGAAAGCCCAGATGACTGTTGAAGAGAGGATCAGACAGCGCAGGGAAAAGAGGGATAAAAAGCAGTTTGAAGAATACATCGACGATCGGATCAGCTATATCTATGAGAATTTCGAGACTGCTTCCTACCTGATCTCCAATGCCCAGCTGGCCATTCTCGAAACTGTCGAAGCGATCGACGAATATGAGGCGAAATACGGCTCTGCCGATACAGAGCCGGCAGAAGAGGGTGCGGAAGCGTCCGAAGAAGAAGCTGCGGCAGAGGGTGAAGAGGTGACCGAAGAAACACCGGCATCGGAAGATGAGGAAGCGCCTGAAGAAGCACCGGCCGCAGAAGAAACGTAAAGAAGGCGCTGAAGCCTGAAAACTTAATCAGAAATAACAGACAGTAAAGGGGGCATTTGATGGATCAGTCATGCCCCCTGTTTTTCCCGGGCAACATCACGACAGATGAAGCAGGAGTCGGACTATGGCATTGAATCAGAGAAGCTGCAGCGGCGCTGTGAAGATATGGGCACATCGCGGAGCCAATGAATATGCGCCGGAGAATACGCTGGAGGCCTTCGATATGGCTGTCAGGCTGGGTGCGGACGGTGTTGAGCTGGATGTGCACCAGACCAGGGATCAGGAGATCGTCGTGATCCATGATGAGAAACTGGACCGGACGAGCAGCGGCAGAGGGTTCGTAAAAGACTATTCTCTGCGGGAACTGCGCAGGTTTGATTACGCGAAGGGCACAAAGTTCGAAGGAAAGGGTCATTACGCCATCCCCACCCTGCGGGAAGTGTTCGAACTGTTGAAACCGACAGGTCTGACGATCAATATCGAACTGAAGACAAACGTATTCCCCTACAGGGGAATTGAGCGCAGGATCCTTCAGATGGCTGAAGAATTCGGGATGCGGGAACGGGTCTGGTATTCGTCCTTCAACCGTCTGTGCATCGAAAAGATCCATCTGCTGGACCCGAAGGCGAATGTGGGTTTCCTGTATGGGGAAACCTTCTCCGGCATGCCTGTTCTGGCAAAAAATCTGGGATTGACTGCGCTGCACCCGTCGTTCTACAACCTGATCTCCCCGCACTTTATGGAAGACTGCACAGATAACGGGATCGCCGTCAATATCTGGACGATCGATACGCCGGAACAGATGCGTATCTGCTTCAGGGCAGGCGTTCATGCGATCATTACCAATTATCCTGACAGAGCACGGAAGATCTTAGAGGAAATGCAGCACAGCAGCAGGTAAACGATCCGCAAAATGCGGAATGATATAAGGAGGTTTTATATGGAAGTCAGAAAAGTTAGCATTCGTGAAGCAAAGAAGCGCATCAAAAATGACCCGGAACTGAGCAAGATGCTGGTGCGTTCCGGATGGAGAGAAATCGCGCTTGACCTGGACGGCGACGGCATGGCGGACGTGTCTTTTTCAAGTGAAAAAGTCGGAAGGAAAATCGACACGATCGCGGTCGACCTGAGCGGCAGCGGGGAATTCAATCTCTATCTGCATGATTTTGACGGTAACGGGATTCCGGATACGGTATGCATGATCGAGGACGGAGGCGAAGAACAGGTCGTCGCGTTCGGAGGAGAGATCGAACTGGGCTTTATCAATCTGGGCGTTCGTATTGCCAACCTGCTTGTGGCTGAGGACTTCATGAACAGAGAACTCGGCGTTTCACTTGCAGATCTGGCTGCCTACCTGAAGCTGAATGCGGCTGCCATGCTGCTGGAACTCGAAAAGCGGGAAAAGGCTGAAGGGATCGAAAAGGTATACTATTTCCTGAATGACGCGCAGACATACTATCTGGCAACGGTGGATGGAACGAAGCCCAGGGTCAGACCTTTCGGCACGATCCTGCTTCAGGATGGAAAACTGTATATCCAGACAGGAAAAGTGAAAGACGTTTCCAAACAGATCAGCGAGAATCCGTTTGTTGAGATCTGTGCCTTCATGAACGGGACATGGCTTCGGATCAGCACGGAGCTGGTGGATGATGACAACCATGACGCCAAAGTCGCCATGCTGGAGAAGATGCCTGCGCTGAAAGGAATGTACAGTGCGGATGATGACAACATGCAGATGTTCTACATGAAGGATGCGACTGCTGTCTTTTCTTCATTTACAGCCGAACCGGAAACAATCAGTTTCTGAAAGCTGCCGGCTGAATGACAGGGCTTCGGGACGAGGCTCATAAAGAAGGACGGGCGGACACACAGAAATGAGATGAAAGCAGGGGCTGCGGCAACTCAGGTTGCAGCCCCATTTTATTGCCAGAAAAAGCTGGCAGGAGCCGGTGCGGGATGGTAAAATGCCTGTAGCTGGCAGGAGCCGGGAACAGATCCCGGTGCTGTGGCCTGCAGAAGGAACGACCGGGAGGAGAAGCAGTTGAAACTGAGAACACAAACAATACCGATCATACTGAATATCCGGGAAGAGAGGGAGCTTTTCAGCCGGTTTGACGATAAAATCCTGAGCCAGGATGTGATTTCTTTTCTTAAGGAACGGATAAAGGGAACAAAAGGAAATGTATCCCTGTGTATCTGCTCTGACAGTCCCGTGAATGAGAAGAGAGTCAGAGATGCGTTTGCGCTGTCCTTCACGGAAGTGAAAAAAACCATGGACATCGACAGAAAATTTAATACACTGAATATGATCCGACTGCTGGTGATCGGCATTTTCTTTATCCTGCTGTGGTATTTTGTGAGATCCAGAACAGCGGGCGTAGGACCGGAGATCCTTTCCATCATCGGATCTTTTGCCATCTGGGAGGCGACAAACATATTGATCGTGGACAACCCGGAGATCAGAATGAACAAACTGCTCCTGAAGATACTGGAAAACGCGGAGATTACCTTTACCAGCAGCCGGGGCGATGACCCGGCCTGCTGATCGGAGTTCACAGACATGAAACAAGAGAAACGAAAGGGACTGATCGCCCAGATCTACATGCTCGTTCTGGCAGCGCTGATCGCCATCGGCGTGATCACGAACATCACGCAGTTCCAGATTCACAGAGCCAGGGTCAAGGCGCAGACAGGCCAGAGGGCAGCTGAGGCGGCGGGGGAGGTCATTGCTTCGCTGAAGGAGTATCCTGCCTGGACGTGGCTCCTTGCGTACTGGGCTGAGCATGCCGGTTCGCTTGAGATCGAATATGATGCTGCGTTTACCCACGGAACCGCTGCGGAAGAAAAGAGCGCTCTTTTTTCACAGCGGCACCCGGATCTTCAGCTGCGGTATTGTGACCGGTCGGATCTGGAGAGTCTCCCGGAGGAGGATCAGCAGCTGTATGCGGAAATCATCTATTCATGGCTGATCACCCGTCTGAACGCTATCAAGCAGAACTATGGCTGCGATTACCTGTACTGCATGATCACGGATACGGACAGCGGGCCCAGGCCATATGAGACACAGTTTTTCATCATGAGTGCCGCGGACCCCGGCGCAGCGCGGGGAACGGCATATGAAGAAGCGTATACACTGGGCGTGGAAGTGTCCGTGAAGGACAACCATTCGACGCAGAAGGTGATGAGGGAGGCCGTGGAGAAGGCAATGTCGCCGGATGAAGGGGATATGGCGAAACGCACGGTTGGAGAGAGTCTGAGAGGCGCCGGAAATTACCTCGATTACTATACCTGCATGGAGCTGTCTGAAAGCGGTGAGCGGGCTCTTATGGTGGGGGCGACCTATCGGGTGAAAAACCTCTATTGGCAGATCCTGATCTCTGCTTCCAAGGATATGCTGATCACGATGATCTACCAGCTTTTCGCGATGCTCCTGCTCGTGCGGCATATTCTGAGTTATGTTGTGAGACCCCTGAAAAAGGTGATCGGGAGCATCCGCTCATATACTGTCACGAAGGACAGCAAAACCGTAGAAGAAAATCTGCATGACATCCTCACTTCCAGAAAATCCTTTGCGATCCGTGAGAACGAGATCGGCCAGCTGACGGAAGATTTTGTCGTTCTGACGAAGGAGATCGATGAGTATACCGCCCAGATCGAGAAGGCGGCGACAGAAAGGGAGCGGATGGTCTACGAACTGGAGACTGCCGCGCAGATCCAGCTGCATATGCTGCCGGAAGGGAAACCGCAGTTCCCTGATCATCCCGAGTTTGAACTGTGTGCTTCCATGACGCCGGCGAAGATGGTTGGCGGGGACTTCTATGATTATTTCCTGACTGACCGGGATCACCTGGCGCTGGTCATGGCGGATGTGTCTGACAAAGGCATCCCGGCCGCGCTGTTCATGGCGGAGGCCAAGGCCCTGATCAAGATCATGGCCCAGACCGGCAGGGAACCGGCTGAGGTTCTGACATACGTCAATAACCAGCTGAATGAGACAAATGACGGGAATTGCTTTGTCACGGTATGGCTGGCGATCATCGACTTGAGAACGGGAGAGGGCCTGGCGGTCAATGCCGGACACGAGCATCCGGCACTCAGCCGAAAGGGAGAAGACTTCGAACTGATCGTCTATAAACATAATCTGGTGGTCGGCATGCTGGAAGGTATTACATACAGACAGCATGCGTTCAGGCTGAATCCGGGCGACCGGCTGTTCGT
>JAGCAV010000208.1 GCA_017652545.1 Lachnospiraceae bacterium | reverse complement strand
TGGTCGGGTTGGTGGTCACGACAGGAATGCCGGCATCGGCGATGGCTTTGACATAGGGAGCCTGTGCCGCATTGTTGTTGGACTGAACAATAACATAGTCATACTGCTTGGTGATGCAGTCTTCCAGCAGTTTAGCCATCTCGGCATCATCCGCTTCGCCGCTCACGCAGGTCAGTTCGATATCATCATACTCATCGGCGGCTTTCTTCATTTCATTTGTCAGCCATGCCGCAAAGGTATCAGCGCTGGCACGTGCCACGAAGCAGACGCGGTATGCGTCATCTGCCATGGCGGTCATGGAGGAGACGACCATAGCTGCTGCAAAAACGGCTGCGGATAAAACTTTCCACTTTTTCATGTTGTTTAACTTCCTTTCTGAAAATCCTTGTACGATGGGTTCGTTGCTGCTTTATGTAAACCCGCAGGGACGGGGATACATCTGAAATTGAGTTTGGAGTTTGGAGAGTGGAGTGTGAAGTTGACAGACCAGTCGCCATAAATATCAGGATTTCTCGCTGTCGCTCTTGACGGCCATGATCTGCTTGGTGCTCTTGCGGTTCTTGCTGCGGATGTCGAAAGCGACCGCCAGCACGATGATCGCGCCTTCGATGATGCTCTGGATGTAGGAGTTGACGCCGATCAGGTTCATGATGTTCTCCAGGAAACCGATGATGAAAGCACCGGCGACCGTGCCCATGACCGTGCCGACACCGCCGGAGAAGGAGGTGCCGCCGACAATGGCTGCCGTCAGACCGGTCATCTCATAACCGACTGCGCCGTTGGGAATACCGGAATTGTTCCTGGCCATGAAGATGGCACCGGCCAGACCCGCGAGAACACCGACGATCATATAGGAGATGCAGATATTCTTCTTTGCGTTGATGCCGCTGGCCTCAGCCGCCTTGCGGTTGCCGCCGATCGCGTACAGGTTTCGTCCGTACCGGGTATGATTGAACAGATACCAGACGATCACCGTGATGAACAGAACGATCAGCACCGGGATGGGGAAGGGCCCCAGCATGCCCTGGCCGAGCTTCACGAATTTGCCAAGCTGCAGGATGTTGGCGCCGCCCGTGTAGTAGAGGGCGATGCCGCGCGCCACCTGCTGCATGCCAAGGGTCGCGATGAACGCCGGCACATCAAACTGGGCGACAAACAGCGCGTTGACAAGATTGCAGGCAATGCCGACTGCGAAGGCGACCAGGAGCGAGAGCAGCATGGAATGCGTGCTCTTGAAGCAGGATACGGACAGGACGCCGGCCAGTGCCAGCACCGAACCGATCGACAGATCCAGGAAGCCGGAAACGATCAGGATCATTTCCGCATAAGCCAGCAGGATGCCCACGCAGAGCTGCCTTGCCACGTTCATGAGGTTGTTGGGCGTCATGAAGTAGGGGCTTAAGAGCGAACAGGCCAGAAACATGACGATCAGTACAATGAAGATGGAGAACCGCTGAAGAAAGGCGGACAGTTTTGTGTTTCTCATCTTTTTAGGCTCCTTTCTCGGTAGTATTGATCAGGCCTGTAGCCAGCATCATGATCTTCTCCTGAGAGAAATCTTCTTTTTCCAGACAGCCGGTGATCAGTCCCTGACACATCACATAAATACGGTCGCACATGCCGATCAGTTCGGGCAGTTCCGAGGAGACCATGATGATGGTCTTTCCCTCCTTCACGATATCGGTCATAAGCTTGTAGATCTCAAATTTGGCGCCGACGTCGATGCCGCGGGTCGGCTCGTCCAGGATCATGATCTCCGGGTTGCAGAGCATCCATCTGGCGAGCAGGACCTTCTGGGCGTTGCCGCCGGACAGGGAGGAGATCAGCGTATCCAGGGAAGGTGTCTTGACATCCATCTTCCGGAAGATGCTTCCGACCTCTTCCTTCTCCTTTTTCTTGTGGCTGCGGCCTCCGTAGAAATAGTTCTTCAGGGAGGCAAGGCTGGCGTTTTCCGTCACGGAGCGGACCGGAACAATGCCGTATTCCTTGCGGTCCTCCGAGAGCATGATCAGCCCGCGGGCGATGGCGTCTTCGGGACTTCTGATGACGGTCTCCTTTCCGTCGATCTTTACCGTTCCGCCGTCTTTCGGGTCCAGGCCGAAGATCGCGCGCATCACCTCGGTCCGGCCGGCGCCGACCAGCCCGGAGAAGCCGACGATCTCACCTTTTCTGGCATTGAACCGGATGCTGTCAAAGATTCCTTTCCGGTGAAAATCATCCACTTCAAAGACGACATCTCCCAGAGGGATTTTTTCTTTGGGATAGACATTCTCCAGCTTGCGCCCGACCATATGGGCGATTACGGTATCGATGTCCAGGTTCTCGGCACGGTCCGTGTGGACCACCTCACCGTCGCGGATCACAGTGATGTCATCCGCGATCTGGAAAACCTCGTCCATCTTGTGCGAAATATAGACGATGCTCACGCCCTTTTCCTTCAGCTCCCGGATCTTCTCAAACAGAAGTCTGACCTCACGCTCGGATATGGAGGAGGTGGGTTCATCCATCAGGACGATCTGGGCGTTGTTGGTGACCGCCTTGATGATCTCCAGCATCTGGATGTCCGACACCGTCAGCGATTTCAGCTTCTGGTCAGGCGCGTAGTTCAGATGCTCTTCCTGAAGAAAGCGCAGCGCATCCTGACGGACCTTCTTCCAGTCCACCTTGCCGACGCGGTTGACAGGAAGCCGGCCCATGAACAGGTTCTCCTCAACGGAGAGCTCTGACACGTAATTCAGCTCCTGAGCGATCATGGAAATGCCGTACTCCCTTGCCTGGATCGGATTTCTGATCTCGACAGGCTTTCCGTCAATGTAGATCTGGCCGGCATCCGCCTTGTACAGGCCGGTCAGCACCTTCATCAGCGTGGATTTGCCGGCGCCGTTTTCACCGCACAGGGCATGAACGGTCCCTTTGCGCACGGCAAAGCTGATATTGCTCAGAGCCTTTACACCGGGGAATGATTTCTCAATGCCCTCCACTCTCAGTTTGTAATCTTCCATTTCGATCTCCATTCGTTTGCTGACATGACAAAATGTCTGCAGCCGATGTTTGCGATATTTGTTCAAATAGCATAACTCGGGCATATAAAAATGTCAATCTAATGAGCATATTATTGATAAAACAGGCAAGGGAACATGCTAAATGCTGTCAAAATGTACAATATTTTGATGTAAAAGGTCAAAAATTTTGATATCAGAAAACTGACCGGGAAACGGGCGTTCAGGAACCGCTCTGACCGGACAGGCGCTGCCCGGCCAGAACTTGATTCCGGGCAGCCGGGCCCGTTTCTTGACAAGAAAGGGCAAAGAGCCTACAATGATATCCTTGTAAAACAGTCGGATATAAATACAGTTATTTAATATAGAAGGAAGGGATATCTGCATGACAAAGATTGACATCATCTCCGGCTTTCTCGGAGCGGGAAAAACAACGCTGATCCGGAAGCTGATCAGTGAGGCTTTTAAAGGACAGAAGATTGTTCTGATCGAGAATGAATTCGGTGAGATCGGCATAGACGGCGGCTTTCTGAAGGACGCCGGCATCAACATCACGGAAATGAATTCCGGCTGCATCTGCTGCTCGCTGGTGGGTGATTTCGGAGAAGCGCTGGGGCAGGTCATGCGCCAGTTCGCGCCGGACCGCATCATCATCGAGCCTTCAGGTGTCGGCAAGCTCTCCGATGTTCGCAGGGCTGTTGAAAATGTGGCGCAGGAGTGCGATATCGAGATCAATTCTCTGGTCACGGTGGCGGACGCGACCAAGGTGAAGCTGTATATGAAGAATTTCGGCGAGTTCTACAACAACCAGGTGGAGAGCGCCGGGACCATCATTCTTTCCAGGACCCAGAAGATATCGCAGGAAAGGCTGGATGCCGCCATCGAAATGATCCGGGAGAAGAACGCGACGGCAACGATCATCACCACGCCCTGGGATGACCTGACCGGCACGCAGATCGTGGAGACCATGGAAAAGAGCGCTTCTCTGGCGGCCGATCTGCTGGCGGAGGTCGAGGAAGAACACCACCATCATCATGATCACGACGATGATGATGACGAGCATGAACATCACCACCATCACCATGATCACGACGATGATGAGGATGAGCACGAGCACCATCATCACCACCACGATCACGATGATGATCACGATGAGCACGAACATCACCATCACCACGACCATGATGACGATGATGACGACGATGACGACGAGCATGAGCATCACCATCACGACCATGATCATGAGCATGAGCATCATCACCACCATCATGATCATCACGCAGATGAGGTTTTCGATTCCATCGGTTTCGAGACATCAAAGAAGTTCACAAAAGCTCAGATCGAAGATGCCCTCAAGGCATTGGATGATACAGAAAAATACGGCATGATCCTCCGTTCAAAGGGCATCGTTGCCGGAGAAGACGGATCATGGATCCATTTCGACTTCGTACCTGAAGAGGTCGAGGTCAGAACAGGCGCTTCGGACGTAACAGGCAAGATCGTCGTTATCGGTTCCGAAGTTAAGAAGGACGCTGTCAAAGAGTTATTCGGGATTTAATAGCTATGAGTAAAAGAGGATTAAAGATCATCGTAGTAGGCGCCGGCAAAGTCGGAGATACGCTTGTAAACAGACTCGCTGAAGAAGGCCACGACCTTGTAATCATCGACAAGAACGTCAACCGCCTTACAGAGCTTGCAAACATGTGCGACTGCATGGGCATCATCGGTAACGGTGCAAGCCACGGAGTACTCGAAGAAGCAGGTGTTGCTTCGGCAGACCTCTTCATTTCCGTTACGGAATCCGACGAGTTAAACCTCCTCTGCTGCACGATCGCGAAGCAGTTCAACAAGAACCTCGCAACGATCGCGCGTGTAAGAAATCCTGACTACGGTAAAGAGATCCCTTATCTCAGATCCAAGTTAAGTCTGGAGATGATCATTAATCCTGAATACGAAGCAGCGGTTGAAGCTGCACGTATCCTCTTCCTCCCTGCAGCTCTCTCAATCAACTCTTTCGCGCACGGAAGCGCAGAGATCGTTAAGATCAAGATCCCTGAAGGAAATGTTTTGGACGGCAAGACAGTCGCATATTTGGGAAGCAACATCACCAACGGCATCCTCATCGTAGGTGTCGAGAGAGGCGATGAGGTTACCATCCCTAACGGTGCATTCGAGCTCTCCTCAGGCGACGTCATTTCTTTCGTTGCTACGAGAAAAGAATGTCATTCATTCCTTAAGTCCATCGGCTTTAAGACAAATTCCGTAAGAAGCACGATCATGATCGGCGGCGGTAAATCCGCATTCTATCTCGCTGACCAGCTCATCAAGACAGGTATCGATGTAAAGATCATCGAAAAAGATGCTGAGCGCTGCGATGAATTGAGCGAGCTCCTTCCCAAGGCAACCATCATCAACGGCGACGGCATCAATGAATCCCTTCTCGAAGAGACAGGCATCAGAGATGTTGATTCCGTTGTTGCAATGACAGGCATCGATGAAGAGAACATCATGCTCGCATTGTTCGCAAGACAGATCTCCAAGGGCATCAAGTCCGTAACAAAGATCAACAAGATCAGCTTTACAGATGTTATCAACCGTCTCGACTTGGGAAGCGTTATCTATCCCAAGCAGATCACGGCTGAGGCCATCATCACATATGCACGTGCC
>JAGCAV010000207.1 GCA_017652545.1 Lachnospiraceae bacterium | reverse complement strand
CCGGGCATCCCGGAGCGGTTCATAGTAGAACTGGCCGCAGCCCATGACAGCCGTCAGTTCATCACCCGGTTTCAGCTCATCATTGATAAAATCACAGACAAAACCATCGCCTTTTGACCGACGCACCGTGATCTCCGTGAAGGGTGTTTTCCCGTCTTCTTTTTCCCTTGCCTGGTAAGGCGCGGATGATATGGAATATGGCCTGGAGATGATGTGATCCCCGATCTTCAGATCCAGTACCATATACTGCCCGGCATAAAACGGCGGGAGCTGTTTCCCGTCGGTTCTTTCAAGCCGGATGGTCTTTGCCGTCTTTCCGGTGGGCGTAACGGATGCGACTCTGAGCGCGATCCTGCCCGGGTGCCATTCCCTTGCGACATCCCCGATGGGATCCTTGTCGGGAAGGGAGGGTGAGGCCTGGGCGAAAGCGTCGAGTCTTGCCTTTGTTACGCGTGAGGCACCGCCGACATCCTTCAGAAATCCCTTGATCTTCATCAGCTCTGTGCCTCCTTTCTCCTGTTCTTTGACTGCTGTTTCCTTTTCTCCAGATCATCCAGCACATTTTTGGCCGCTTTTCGTCCGTTGGTCACCTGCGGGCCCATTCCGTCACCGGAGATCGCATGCGCTCCGGCGAACTCCAGACCGCCGATGATCTGTTCTTCTTTGGCCGTCTGCAGCCTTGCGATGATATGGTCCTGCATGGTATGCGCATATCCGTAGATGCATCCGTTCCAGGCGTCGGTATAATGCGCTACCGACATCGGCGTCTCGATCACGATCTCAAGTATATGATCAAGCAGATTGACACCGAGGTAGGCGGACATATCATCAATCATCTGTCTGGCGACCTGATGCTTGACCCTGTCATACTCATCTGCTGTAACCGTTTTCCAGCCGTCAACCTGCGGAAGCGTCGTGATGGAAAATGAGCATGTCCCCGGAGGCGTTACCGTTTCATTTGCCAGATTATGGCAGATACATGTCAGATACCGGTAAGGTCCAAGTCCCGCGAGATTCTCATACAGTTTGTCCGTATCCATGGTGTCACCGCGGAAAACGCTGTAATCATGAATACCGAGCTCTTCTGCCGTCTGATCGAGAATCATGATCACAGAAAAGGCGGTCAGGCCGATCCGTCTGCCATTGACCATCTTAGTCGCTTTTTCGGGAACCTCGGATGCAGGCTCGATCATATGCGTGTATACGGCGTTCGGATAGGCGGATGAGATGACATAGTCAGCGTGGATCTCATCACCTCTTCTGGTCCGCACCCCGTATGCCCTTCCGTTTTCCACAAGGATCTTTTCCACATGCTGGCAGTATTCGATCTGGACCCCCATCTGAGCTGCCCGTTCAGCCATCTTCAGGCTCATCTCATGGCTCAGATCTTTCGGGATCATGGAACCATACCCGACATAGTCGGCCATCAGAACGGAATAGATGGTAAACGGCAGATCCGAAAAACCGCTGCCCACATAGATCCAGTACGGCGCAAGCAGATCAACTGCCTTCTGCGGCAGCTGGAAGCTGTCTATGACTTCCTTTGTCGAATATCCGGCAGTTTTCACGAAAGCTTCATGTTTCAGAAGCATCTGGGGTTTGCTCATGGGGTGAATGGACAGCTCATTCACACTGTTAAAGACCTCATCACAGAGTTTTAACAGCGAGAGGACCTTTTCGTATGTTCCGGGCACCTGCTCATCGATCTCCCTGGAAAAGCGTTCAAGTCCGGGATGAAGTGTGACTTCCAGTCCCGGCAGCGACGCGTGGTAGCACTCCGGTACAGGCAGCCAGTTGATATCTACGCCCATGTCATCCAGAAACTTTCCGACCTTCAGCCTGTTTTCCTTCGGGCCGATGGACATCATCTCATGCAGGGCGGCTTCAATCTCGATACCGCCGCGGACAAAGCTGGTCGCAATCCCGCCAGGCAGATTGTGGCGTTCCAGGACAAGCACATCCAGCCCCTTGTCCGCCAGCATAAGCGCTGAGGAAAGGCCGGCCAGTGCGCCGCCGATCACAATCACGTCATAGTGATCTTTGTAATATTTCATGTTTTCTCTCCATCTGTCCTGTGAGGGGGAAGAAACGTCTTCCCGCCTCACGCCTGATTTCCATTAGAAGAAACGCTCGACCAGTTCTCTTGAATACTCGGCTGTCTCATCCATATCACCGAAGGACATGATCTCACCGGCATAGTAGGTGTCATACTTGCCCTGCATGGCTTCGACCTTGTCATACCAGCCGTCCCTGTAAGCTTCTGAGAAAACATGCGGGAAATAGTAAACGCTCCATTCATTGACGACTTTGGAAGCCGGATTCTTCATGGCCTTCAGGTCATGGAGAACCATCTTCTTGCATTTCTCATACGGAACTTCCTCAGAATTCTTATGTTTGCGCAGTGCATAGGTCGTGATGACCTGCTCCACGGAATCTCTCCAGCGGCGGTAATAGACCATCAGATGTCCAAGGCGCTCAGGGATCATGTTGTCAAATACATAGTATGATATTTCGGGGTGATCCTCCGGCTTTGTCTCCACAGCCAGCACATCGTAGCGCTCATATTCGATCTTGGAGAACAGTTTCTTCTCATCCTGGCGTGCGTCAAAGTAATCTACCATACCGACAAGCCCGTCGTCGCGGCCTTCCTTGTTGGGGACATACAGCGGCGAGGTGACGATGATCTTGTCATACTCTTCCACTTCTCCGTTTACGGTCACATACACCTTTCCGTCTCTTCGTTCAACCTTTTCAATGTGGCTGTTGAGCCGGGCCGGATTTTTAAGATGCTCATTCAGGGATTCCCAGATGAACTGCGTTCCTTCTTTCCAGGTCCACAGATTGATCTTGACAAAGTTCATGCAGGTCTGGAAGTCCAGGTATTTCACAACATATGCTGCCGGGATCTCATCAAAATATCCGTATCCGAATGAGGTAAAGGGTCCGATCCAGATATCCTGAATCAGTTCAACACCGTTTTTCTTACAGAATTCCGAGAAGGGAAGCGACAGGTCTTTCAGATTCGGATTGACACCGCTGACCGGCTCACGTTTTGCGCTGGCAGCAGAAAATCCGTCATAACGACCTTCGGCTACGCCCCTGTGGCCGTTGATATCATATCCCTTGTACTTGGTCTCCAGCAGTTCACCGAATTTCTTCAGCTGCTTTTTCATCTTCAGGAGACGCGGGATCTTGAGCGGATTCTTTTTCGGATCGAAGGGCTCGATCACTTTGCCGGTACGATCCTTGTAATTCCGGTTCAGCTTCGGCCCGTCATGCGTGATTCCGCAGAACTCCTCAACATCGTGAACAGCATAATAGGAAGGTACGCCCATGATGGCGCCCATCTCGTAACGCCTTCCGTTGTAATGGGGTGACCAGCACTTGCCGCCGACACGTCCGAGCTTTTCCAGAATGGTGTAATTTTCATACCCTTTCTGTTCAAGATACATGCCCGCGGACAATCCGGCCGGACCGCCTCCGATGATACAGATCCTTGTGTTTTTATCCATGATTTCTCCTCCTTGTTTTTTTCCATTCGTTCAAAAAAACTATATGAATTATACATTCAAATGAACAAAAAATAAACCTGTTTACCCGTTTTTATGCTATAATTTGATAAAATTTAAAAATGAAAGAAGGACAAGCTATGACCAGACAGGAGATTTCCGAGATCTGCAAAGAGGTTGTGTATGAGTGTGTTCCCGAAATGGAAGGAACACCTCTGTATGATGACACCGTGATCAATACAGATACAGCTATTGATTCCATGGGCTTTACACTGATTATCTGCCGCCTGGAAAGCCGTTTCGACGTGAAGATCCCCGATCGCCAGTGGGCAAAGCTGTCAACATTCGGGGATGTGGTCAGTGCCATAGAAAAACGTCTGGCGAGGAAAAAGTGAAGATGAGCACGGACATTTTTGAAAAGCCTGTTCAGCTGAAGGCCGCTCATGTTGACATGTATCGCCGCCTTCGTCTTTCATCCATGTTCTCCATGCTTCAGGAGGCAGCGATCGAGCATACGATCCTGCTGGGCTGTCCCAGGGAAAAGACCCTGGACCGTGGGCTTCTCTGGGTCGTTTCCCATCATCGTGCGCGTATTCACCGGCTTCCGGTCTATGACGAGCGCCTGACGCTCAGAACCTGGCCCGGCAGGACGATGCATCTTTTCTTTCCGCGTTACTGCCGGTTCTGTGATGAACAGGGCAATCCGGTCATTGAAACATCTTCTCTCTGGGTCCTGATGGACGCGAAGGAACGGAAAATAGCCTTCCCCGAGAAGTATGACATCACGATCCCGGGTGAGGAAACAGGGGATGAGATCCCTCTTCCGAAAAGATTTGCCGTTAAAAATACGGACCGCAGCGCCGAAATCACGATACCTCCCAGCCTGGTGGATATGAACGGGCATCTGAACAATGCCCGTTACGTTGATATCGTGCAGGATATACTGCCTTTTGAATGGTATCAGAAAGAGATCCGTGAGATCTGTGTCGAATATGTAAGCGAAGTGCGGCTCGGCCAGCAGCTTCTCATCAGATACGCAGAAGATCAGGACCGGATCAGCATTGCAGGTGAGACTGACAAAATGGTATTCCGGATGCAGATGGCATACAGGTAGCCGGAGGGAAAGGCATATGACAAGATTTTCCGGATTTGAAGAACTTTTGCGGGCGCAGGCCGCCGGGCAGCCGGAATCGCCGGCTCTTACGTATTGTACGGATGGTGACAGGATCGGAACTGTGACATACGGCGCTTTGTATCAGCTGGTGCTGTCCCGTCGGGACGAGCTCATTTCGAAAGGATGCCGCAGTCTTGGTATCCTCTGTGACGGGAGCCTGGACTGTGTCCTCACTTCTCTGGCGGGGCCGCTGTCCGGCATACAGACGGTTATGCTTGACGGGAACGCACCTGAAGAGCTTCTGCGCAGCCAGATCCGTTATACAGATATCGACTGTCTGTGGGGGGATGAGGATCTGATCGATGAACTGTCCGATGCGCTTAACGTTCTGCCCTCTCTGCCTCCCTCCGGGGAGCGTCTCCTGGCGCCTTTTCCGGGAAATATTCTTTTCTTCACCTCCGGTACAACCGGCGCGTGCAAGGCTGTTGTGCTCACCGATTCCAGTCTGATGAGCAGTGCCTGGAACGGAAGCTGCATGCTGCCGCTTGACCGGGAGGATTCCCTTTTATGTGTTCTGCCGCTCAATCATGTTTTCGGTTTTGTGTGTTCCCTTCTCTGGGGCCTTCAGTGCGGAGCCTGCGTATGTATCGGCAGAGGCCTGCGTTACATAAACGCCGATCCTCTGTTTTTCAGGCCGACTGCTGTCTCTCTCGTTCCGGCCCTTCTCGGTTTTCTTCTGAAACAGAATGCGCTCAATCCCGGGCTTTCCACAGTTCTGGTCGGGGCCGGCGACTGCCCGCTCCCGCTTCTTGAAGCTGTGCGCGCAAAGGGAATCCGGGTCAGCTTCGGATATGGCATGACGGAGACCAGTTCAGGGGTGGCGATCAGTGTTTCCGGAGATCCGTATGCGCTCGCCCTGTGTCCCGACGTTCATATCGAACTTTCTTCCGACAGTGAAATCCTGATCCGCGCGGACCGGTGTATGATGCAGGGGTATTATAAATTCCCGGAAGAAACCACGATGGTCATGAAGGATGGCATCCTCTCGTCAGGTGATCTCGGACGCTTTGATGAAAACGGCCGGCTGCACATAATCGGCAGAAAAAAAGAGATCCTGGTACTGCAGGATGGTACCAAGATCTTTCTTCCGGAATATGAAGAACGGGTCCACAGGCTTCTTGAGGACTGCGACCTTGCGATCCTCGAAAAAGACCATGCCCCCGTTCTGGTGATCCATGACAGATCAGGCATAATGACACGCAGCCGGGTGCTGGAAATTCTCGGTCCCCTGATGAAGGAATATCCCAGAGGACAGCAGCTTCGCGATGTGCTTTTCGTCAAAGACCCGCTGCCGAGAACAGCCACCGGCAAGGTACAGCGTTACCTGATTCATATGTAATTCACATACATATATCCGCATGTCTGCATGATGGAACCTGCTGTCAGGTGTACGTCTGCAGACTTCCTTTTATTTCATCACAATAAGCTCATAATCGCGGCTGCCCAGCCCGATCTTCTCGCCATGTTCAAGTGTTTCCCTGTAACGCACATTCGGATTGCTGTCCAGGAAATGATCTCTGTTCCAGTTCCAGCCCGGTTTTGCCAGATTGTCGCCAAGCTGGCTGTTTGATATCGGCTGCTGCTTCTGACATGCGTCCACACAGGCCTGATCAAGCGCAACCGGATCGAAGGACGCAAACATGCCGATATTCGGAAGAATCGGAGCATCATTCTCGCTGTGACAGTCACAGTTTGGAGAAATATCACGGACAATGGAGATGTGGAAGGTCGGACGGCCGTGACAGACGGCCTGCGCATATTCGGCCATCTTGCAGCACAGCACCTCGTTTGCATTGTCATTGTCATTCGAGATGGCATCAAAGGCGCAGGCACCGATACATCTCCCGCATCCCTTGCACTCATTCTGATCGATGACCGCTTTTCCGGTCTCATATGAGATCGCATTTGAACCGCATTCCTTTGCGCAGCGTTTGCAGTTCCTGCAGAGGCTGGCATCCACATGGGGTTTTCCGTGGTTATGCTGCTGCATCTTGCCGGCCCTGCTGCCACAGCCCATACCGATGTTTTTCAGGGCACCGCCGAAGCCCGTATTCTCATGACCCTTGAAATGGCTCAGTGAAATAAAGATGTCGGCGTCCATGATGGCGTGGCCGATATAGGCTTCCTGACAGTATTCTCCGTTCACGACGGGAACCGTCACATCATCCGTGCCGCGAAGACCGTCTGCGATGATGATCTGGCATCCGGTGGACATCGGACTGAATCCATTGATATTGGCGCAGTCCAGATGCTCCAGCGCGTGTTTACGGCTTCCGGGGTACAGTGTATTGCAGTCGGTCAAAAACGGCATGCCGCCGGCTTCCTTTACAAGATCAGCAACCGCTCTTGCGTAATTCGGGCGCAGGAAAGCAAGATTTCCGAGTTCTCCGAAATGCATCTTGATCGCAACAAACTTGCCGTCCATCTCAATACTTCCGATCCCGGCTTTCCGGCAGAGCTTTTTCAGCTTTTCGGTGATGGGCACATCAAGCTTTGTTCGGAAATCTGTAAAATATACCTTTGATTTTTCCATGCTTTATCTCTCCTTGCTTAAAAAACCTTTTCCGGTTCCCCGGATACTGACCGGCAGGACCGATCCTGTATTGAGTTTACCAATATTCATATGCACGGTCAATCGGTCCGGGGTATCATTTATTGATATCATTACACATTGACAGCATGAAACAGGCTCAAGACTTCCCTTTTCTTCATGCGCCTCGACTTTTTGAAGCATATATATTATAATGCGAAAGCAAACAGACAGGCACCGTTCATGTCTGCAGAAAGGAAGCCCATATGAGATTTATCTATCCGGCTGTCATTCGTCCGAACGAAGACGGTACATATACGGCAACAATGGTCGATCTTGAGGGATGCACAGCGACAGGGTTCTCGATCGACGACTGTCTGGAGGAGATCAACGCCGCCGCGCTTAACTGGATCACAATTGAGCTGGAGGAAGACGGGGTTCTGCCGCCGATCACCGAACACGAGGACATTCGTCCCCGGCTGGGGAAAAATGAGTTTATCAGAAATGTCTCCGTCATTTACAGAATGTATGACGGATGGGATGAATGATCATCCTGGCATTCAGTCTTCCGTAAAGGCGCTGAGAAAACGTTCTGCAGCCTCGTCCCAGATATGTTCGACTGACTTGTCTGTTGTAAATACGGACAGAGATGTTCCGGTAATGCATGTTACTTTTTCCCTGTCACAGGTGATATTCAGAAACAGCCCTTTGATATCCGTCAGAGGGAAAGAAAGGTCTGCCTTTGACATCAGTTTTGCCGCGGGCTCATTTCCCAGGCGCAGGATGATCTTCATGGAAAGCGGAGGTGTTTTCCCCCTGATCATCGAAACGATTACCGGTGCTGCCAGAGGCCAGGGTGTCATCTGAAAAACGCCGGTATGGGATTTCCCGTCATCATCATGCGTATTCCCGGCAGGTGTCCGGACCGGCTCACCCGGATCAGGATCTCCTCCATCAGCAGCCAGGTATTCTTCATGCATCGCGCCATCGACCGTATAGGTCATAAAGGTGGTGATCTGG
>JAGCAV010000206.1 GCA_017652545.1 Lachnospiraceae bacterium | reverse complement strand
AGTATAAAGAAAACAAAGGATGACCTGGGCACATTGGGGATCAAGACCTTCTTCTGCTCCAATGTCTGCGCGGCTTACCGGCGCAATACATATCTTGAGCTTGGCGGCTTTGAAAAACGAACGATTTTTAATGAGGATATGATATTCGCAGGGAAGGCAGTGCAGGCAGGGTACGCAGTCTTTTATGAGGCCCGGGCGAGAGTCATCCATTCACACAACTACACCGGCCTGATGCAGCTGCACAGGAATTTTGATCTGGGGGTGTCACAGGCACAGCACCCGGAAGTATTTGCCGATATAAGATCGGATCGTGAGGGCATCAGACTGGTGAAGGAGACAATGCGGTATCTCGCCGCGCAGGGAAAGGCCGGTAAGATACCCGGCCTGATCTGGCAGAGCGGCTGCAAGTACCTGGGATATCGCCTCGGAAAAGGGTACAGAAAGCTGCCTATGCCTCTTGTGCGGGCGCTGTCATGGAACAAGAGATATTGGGATGCGCAGAAAGGATGAACTGAATGGACGAGAATCAGGAGAAATTTCTAAAAATACTTCACAAGCTGCAGGAGGAAGCCAAGACTCAGAAGAATGTCCTTGAGTATGATGAGATCATCAAAGCGTTTGAGGGCATAGAACTGAGCGAGGACAAGATCGACGAGATCCTGGAGTTCATGGAGAAGAACAACATCGATGTGATGCAGGGAAAAGGCATTGATGAAAGCATCGATGACAATGCGGAAGACCTTCTTCTTGAAACGGAGGATGAGATCATTCCGGACGAGGATGATGAGCCGGAGATCATCGATGATGTGGATGTCCTGGAAGGCGTGAGCACCGAAGATCCGGTCAGGATGTATCTGAAGGAGATCGGCAATGTCCCGCTTCTGACCGGCGATGAAGAAGTAGAACTGGCGAAGCGGGTCGAAGCAGGAGACGAGGAGGCAAAGAAAAAGCTTACGGAAGCCAATCTGCGCCTGGTGGTCAGCATTGCCAAGAAATATGTCGGCAGAGGCATGCCGTTCCTGGACCTGATCCAGGAAGGCAACATGGGCCTGATGAAGGCCGTGGACAAGTTTGACTACAAGAAAGGCTACAAGTTCTCGACCTATGCCACCTGGTGGATCCGCCAGGCGATCACAAGAGGCATTGCGGATACCGGCAGGACGATCCGCGTACCGGTACATATGGTGGAGACCATCAACAAGACCCTGCGCATGACCAGGACCCTTCTTCAGGAACTGGGCCGTGAACCGACCCCGGAGGAAGTGGCGGACAGGCTCGGCGTACCGGTTTCCAGAGTCAGGGAGGTCCTGAAGATATCAAGGGATCCGGTCTCCCTGGATACGCCCATCGGAGAGGAAGACGATTCCCATCTGGGCGACTTCATTGAGGATGATACCGTGATGTCCCCGGCAGATTCAGCCGCGTTTTCCATGCTCAGGGAAGAGCTGGCCACAGCGCTTGAGTCTCTGACGGAGAGGGAACGCCAGGTCATCAAACTGCGTTTCGGTCTGGAAGACGGACGTGCCAGGACGCTTGAGGAAGTCGGGAAGGAGTTTAACGTGACTCGTGAGCGCATCAGGCAGATCGAGGCCAAGGCGCTGCGCAAACTGCGTCATCCGACCCGCAGCAAACGGCTTAAGGATTTTCTGACCTGAGAAGGTCGTGAGGAGAAGGAGGCAGAGATCATTCCTGCCTCGTTCCCTTGCTTTTACTACTAAAACGATTTCCCAACGCCTGACTGTGACACCTTTCCAGGAGACCGGACAGAGAATATTTATCCGTCCGAATGCATGAATAACCGTAAAAGAGCCGCAAAGCAGGTTGATCAGGTCTGTTTTCCTTAAGAAAATAGCACCCGGAACATGATTTATTTCATAATAGACAGCCGGGGCTATGCTGTGTTATACTTTTAACGTCGGTTAAAGAACACACACGAAAACGTGTAAGTGTTTCATTTTACATCGCACTCCCTGGTGAGTGCAGACAAGAAGGAGGATCATAAATGAAGAAGACACTGTTTGGGGCAGCGCTGGCTGCATGCCTGAGTGCGGGTATGGTTATGGGAGCTTTTGCCGGTGAAATGACGGCTGACGAAGTCTTTCAGAATTATATTGAGGCATCAGGGACCGCTTCGCAGATTTACGCCAGCGTTGTCGGTGAGATCGATGCTCAGCTTGCTGTTCCGGATGCACAGATGACCATCGGCGGCACCGGTTCCATGGAAATGGAAGTGGCGGCTACCATGGATCCGCTGGCGATCAAGGCTGTCGGCGGAATGAGCGGCCAGATGCTGGATCAGGGCGGCGAAGTAAATATGGAAATGTTCATGGTTCCGGACGAAGACGGAAGCCTGAAGATGTACATGGGCGTTGATATGGGCGAAGGCATGGAATATGCCGTTTCAACCATCGATGCCGAGACGATGGAGCAGATCCAGGGCATGATGGGAAATGCGGATCTGGTCGCGGGTCTTCCCATCAGCTTCGAACTTGCTGACGGAACAGTGGAAGCCAACGGCAA
Source organism: Lachnospiraceae bacterium (assembly GCA_017652545.1). The sequence continues at coordinate 3,719 of JAGCAV010000206.1, read as the reverse complement.
GGAGTGCTATGCGCTGGTAAGCACACTTGGCATCGAAGACATCATGAACGTGATGACTGCCGCTATGGAAAAAGCCGGGGATGCCATTCCGGAAGGCACTATGCCGGATGAGGAGACCATGGCCATGATCACCTCGCTGCTCGGCGGCCTGAAGCTGAATGTTGAGATCGATGTTGACACAGAGTCTTACCTGCCCATCAGACTGTATATGGATATGGCAGGCAGCGACTGGGTAACCCTTGGCGCCATGATCGGCGGCATGATGGGCCTGACCAACGAGGACGGCACCCTGATGAGCATCTCTCTGGATGTTAACAAGCTGTACATCGAGTACCTGTATGATTACAGTGTACCGGTAACCGTTGAGGTTCCGCAGGAAGTGATCGACAGCGCTACGGATCTGGGGAACGCTGCAGACCTGGCAGACGACGCGGCTGAACTGGTCGGAGAAGTTGAGTCTGAGTTCTGATATCCTTCAGGGATCATCGGAAAAAGCGCATGCATTCATGCAGATATGACATATTTGCTGAGAAAAAAGAACCGGGCAGCCGGTTCTTTTTTTGCCCCCAAATGTCTCAATCTTTACGAGAGTGTTTACAAATATTAAATCTGTGCTATAATGTACGGGATTCACGGAACGTTCGAAGTGCTCCGGGGGAGATCCGGTCATCTGCCGCAGCGGCAGTACAGATACGGGGCGCTCACACTGGCCGTTACGGAATGGGGAAAAAATAAGGGACAGCTGTGTTGCTGACACAGAAGGAGTCGTATGGATCAATATATCATAAGGGGAGGGAATCCGCTGGTGGGCGAAGTCGACATCAGTGGCGCGAAAAATGCCGCGCTTGGGATTCTTGCAGCAGCGTGTATGACGGACGATACCGTCCTGATCACGAATCTTCCCGATGTCAGAGATATCAACGTTATGCTGGAGGCGATGGCAGAGATCGGTGTCAAGGTAGACCGTATCTCTCCTCATGATGTGCTTCTGACCAGCGATCAGATCACAGGCGTGAGCGTTGATTATGAATATATCAAAAAAATAAGAGCATCCTATTATCTTCTCGGAGCGCTGCTCGGCAAGTATAAGCGGGCTGAAGTGCCGCTTCCCGGCGGCTGCAACATCGGAAGCAGACCCATTGACCTTCACATCAAGGGATTCCGGGCGCTGGGCGCCGATGTAAAGATCGACGGCGGCGTGATCTACGCAACAGCGGAACACCTTCACGGGAGCCATATCTATCTGGATACCGTTTCGGTAGGCGCGACCATCAACATCATGATGGCAGCTGCCATGGCGGACGGCAGGACGATCATTGAAAACTGTGCGCGTGAACCTCATGTCGTTGACGCAGCCAACTTCCTCAACAGCATGGGTGCGAATATCAAAGGCGCCGGCACGGACGTGATCAGGATCCGCGGCGTGGAGAAGCTTCACGCGACCGAGTATTCCATCATTCCGGACCAGATCGAAGCGGGGACGTTCATGTTTGCCGCTGCCGCCACCAAAGGCGACATCATGGTCAAGAACGTGATTCCCAAACATCTGGAGGCGACCAGCGCAAAACTGATGGAGATCGGCTGTGAGGTGGAGGAGTTTGACAGCGCAGTCCGCGTTGTTTCTCCCAGAAGGCTGGTCGGGACCAATGTAAAGACCCTGCCTTATCCCGGTTATCCGACAGACATGCAGCCTCAGATCGGTGTGGCGCTGTCGCTGGCTTCAGGAATCAGCATCGTAACAGAGAGCATTTTTGAGAACCGCTTCAAGTATATCGATGAACTGGCACGCATGGGCGCTGTAGCCAAAGTTGAGGGGAATACGGCAATCATCACCGGCGTGGAAAGACTGACCGGCGCCAGGGTCAATGCGCTGGATCTGCGGGCAGGCGCGGCGCTTGTCATTGCGGGTCTTGCCGCTGAAGGCATTACGACCATAGATGATATCAAGTATATCCAGCGCGGCTATGAGAAATTCGATGAGAAGCTGCGCAGTCTGGGCGGTGAGATCGAACAGATCTCCAGCCAGCGGGAGGCACAGCGGTTCAGACTCAGGGTCGTGTGATCAGACGGATCCGCGATCGGCTTCTGGCGGGCTGACCGGAATACAACAGAAAGAACAGAATATAAAGAGATGAAAACAGGAGAACTGTCAGAAGGCAGTTCTCTTTTTTTCTGCCTTCCTCAGGAAAGGGCAGTCCCTCAGAAGGTTCCATATCATATATAGTGCTTTACAAATACATTTAACGTGATATAATACAAACAATATGAATCATGGAGTGATGAGATGGATGATGTAAAGATCGTGCTGTCGGTGCTTCTGGCGCTGGCTGCCCTCGGAAAGGATCTGAAAAGCGGTAAGATCCCGAACCGCCTGATCCTGGCGGGTACAGCTGCTGCGGTCATTCTGTGCCTGCTCTCCGGCTGCAGCCTTCCGGATACGGCGGCAGGCGCAGCTCTCCCCCTCCTTTTTCCGGGTATCCTGTTTTTCTTCCGGATGACAGGGGCCGGAGATGTCAAACTCCTGTGTGTACTGGGAGCCATTCTGGGATTTGCGGCCTCGCGCAGCCTCATTCTCCGGTCATTTGTCCTTGGCGGGTTTCAGGCTTTGCTGGTCCTGATCAGCCGGGGAAACGCAGCTGAAAGATTTCATGTCCTGTCTGCGTATCTCAGAAACTGTATCCGCAGCAGGAAACTGCTGCCGTATACAGACCGGTCGCCTTCCGGAAGGATGCATTTCTCAGTCAGTATCCTTGGAGCCGTCCTGTGGCATGCACTGGAAAAGCGACTGTGACCAGGTTCCGGCAGGAGGCACGGCCTGCCGGGAGGCAGCCCCCTCCGGAGGGGATATGAGGAGGAGATATGAACGGAAGAAATGAACGTCCGCTGCTCGCGGTACTGGATCAGGACGAGACCTATGTATGGAAACTGACAGAATATATGAATGCCAAAAGCGGATTCCCGTTTGAGGCGGCAGCATTCACAGATCTTGAAAAGCTTTCGGCGTATCAGAAAAGGCAGGAGATACAGGCTCTGCTCATGGATGAAGACTTCCTGACAGGTCATGAAGAGACGATCAGCGGGCTGTCACCGCAGATTTTTCTGCTTTCCGATCAGGCTGAAAGCAGCATGGGGAACTCCCGGTACAGGGTTCTGAACCGGTATACCCCGGCAGAGGAACTGATCAGCCGGCTTATGGATGCCTGCGCCGGTTTCCGGCCGGATGAAAGCAGACAGGAACACCGCGAACCTGATGGCCTGCGCCGGTCATGGGGTTTCCCGGCGGAATGTGAACTGATCGGCATCTATTCTCCGGTGGGGCGCTGCGGCAAGACGGGGTTTGCCCTGGCGCTGGGAGAGGTCCTTGCGGAGAAAAAACGGGTCATATACCTGAACCTGGAAAGGTACAGCGGACTGAAAGACATCGGGGTGATGTCTGAAGAAGCCGGCGACATCAATGATCTGATCTACTTCTGCAGGATAGATCCCGAAAACCTGGTGTACAGACTCGGAGCCATGATCCGGACATTCAGGAATCTGGACTACATTGCCCCGCCTGTTTCGGGTGAGGATGTGATGAACATTGGCGCTGACGAGTGGAGCGACGTGCTGACGGCGCTGGTCCGCGCCGGAGAATATGAAACGGTGATCCTTGATCTGGGTATTTCCGTGACGGACGCCATCCCGCTGCTTGAACGATGTACCAGGATCTATATGCCGGT
>JAGCAV010000205.1 GCA_017652545.1 Lachnospiraceae bacterium | reverse complement strand
GTGATCATGATCGGCGCGTATGCCGTATATATCGCGATGTCACAGGCGCATCTTCCGGCTATACCTGCGATACTTGTGGCTATGGTGATCTGCACGGTCCTGGGTGTTGTGATCGAGCGTGTCGCCTATCGCCCGCTGCGCGGTTCCGGCTCTCCGCTGGCCGTTCTGATCACGGCGATCGGTGTCAGTTATTTTCTTCAGAACCTGGCCCTGCTGATCTTTGGCTCCAATCCGAAGGCATTTTCATCGGCTGTCGGACTGCCGCCTCTTAAGCTGGCAGGCGGCCGGCTGACCATCAGCGGGGAGACGATCGTGACGATCATCGTTTCACTGCTGATCGTGTTCGGCCTGACGACCTTTATCAATAAGACCAAACCGGGGCAGGCCATGCTGGCGGTTTCGGAAGACCAGGGAGCCGCGAAGCTGATGGGGATCAATGTGAACGGGACCATTGCGCTGACATTTGCGATCGGTTCCGCGCTGGCCGCAGTGGCAGGTGTTCTGCTCTGTTCGGCGTATCCGTCCCTGAGCCCCTATACCGGATCCATGCCCGGCATCAAGGCCTTTACAGCTGCCGTCTTCGGCGGAATCGGTTCCATACCCGGAGCCATGATCGGCGGCATTCTGCTGGGGCTGATCGAGACCTTCGGCAAGGCGTATATTTCCGCGCAGCTGGCTGACGCGATCGTGTTTGCCGTGCTGATCATCATCCTGCTTGTGAAGCCGACAGGCATTCTGGGCAAGCCGGTCCAGGAAAAGGTTTAAGGAGGGCGTCGTATGAATAAAATGAGCAAGACCGCAAGGCAGAATGCCATTACATACGGGATCGTCATCCTGGCGTTTCTGGTGATCTGGCCGATCCAGAGGGCAGGCAGCCTGTCCAGTTCCCTGTCGGGACTGCTGGTGCCGTTCTGCTACTATGTGATTCTGGCTGTCTCCCTGAACCTGACAGTGGGCATCTCCGGAGAGCTCAGTCTCGGCCATGCGGGTTTTATGTGCATCGGTGCCTTTGCCAGCGCGTTCTTTACCAAGTGCACCCAGGCATCCATTCCCAATGCCCTGATCCGTTTTCCCATCGCCATCCTGGTCGGCGCTTTCTTTGCCGCCCTATTCGGGATCCTGATCGGGATTCCCGTGCTGCGGCTGCGCGGTGACTATCTTGCCATCGTTACGCTGGCTTTCGGCGAGATCATCAAGAATGTGGTCAACGTCGTGTATATTGGCCGCGATGTGAACGGTTTCCATTTTTCCATGAAGGACAGCATCTCGCTGCACCTGGGAGAGGGAGGAGAAGTGCTGATCGCCGGCCCGCAGGGACTTTCGGGTATTCCCAAGGATGCCAATTTCGTGATCGGCACCATCCTTGTGCTGATTACCCTGTTTATCGTCCTTCGCCTGATCCAGTCCAGGGACGGACGCGCGATCATGGCGATCCGGGACAACCGCATTGCGGCGGAATCGATCGGAATCAATGTGACGAAATACAAACTTATGGCCTTCACCGTTTCCGCAGCCCTGGCGGGCGTGGCCGGTGTGCTTTACTCGCACAACCTGGCTACCCTGACGGCCACCAGCAAGAACTTCGGCTACAACATGTCGATCATGATCCTGGTGTATGTGGTGCTTGGCGGGATCGGCAACATCAGGGGCAGCGTGATCGCCCCGGTCGTGCTGAATCTGCTGCTCGACTATGTGCTCCGTAAAGTGCAGATGGTGGGCGAAAGCCCTGTCCTCCAGTTTGTCAGTGACAACCGTATGCTGATCTATGCCGTCATTCTGATCGTAATCATGATCTTCACCTGGAGCCCGAAGATGGTGGAATGGCGCAAGAATCTGTTTTCAAAACGCAGGGGGAAGGAGGAACTTTCATGAATATGCTGGAAGTAAGGCATCTGGGGATCTCCTTCGGCGGCCTGCGGGCGGTCAATGAATTTGACATCACAATTAAAAAGGGAGAACTGTATGGGCTCATCGGCCTGAACGGCGCGGGAAAGACCACTGTCTTTAACCTGCTGACCGGCGTATACAGACCCGATATGGGAACGGTGGTCCTTGACGGCGAAAACATTACAGGCAGGCGGACCATTGATGTAAGCAAGGCCGGGATCGCGAGGACTTTCCAGAACATTCGCCTTTTCGGAAAGCTGTCGGTCCTTGACAATGTCAAGGCAGGCATGCATAACCATTATCAGTACAATCCGCTGGCCGGTATCTTCCATACGCCCTCCTGGCGCCGGAAGGAACGGGAGATGGATGAAAAAGCCATGGATCTTCTGAAGGTCTTCGGCCTGGAGCAGGATGCCGAGCGTCTGGCATCCAACCTTCCCTATGGCCAGCAGAGAAAACTGGAGATCACCCGCGCCCTGGCTACGGATCCCAAGCTGCTTCTGCTGGATGAGCCGGCGGCCGGCATGAACCCGCAGGAAACGCAGGAGCTGATGGATATGATCCGCTTTGTGCAAAGCAGGTTCGACATGACGATACTCCTCATCGAGCATGACATGAAGCTGGTTTCGGGTATCTGTGAGCAGCTGACGGTCCTCAATTTCGGTGAGATCCTGGCGCAGGGAGAGACATCAAAGGTGCTGACCAATCCGGATGTGATCACTGCGTATCTGGGCGAGTAGAAAGGAGGGTGCACAAAAGATGGCAATGCTGGAAGTAAAAGACCTGCATGTTTATTATGGCATGATCCACGCCATCAAGGGTGTGTCCTTTGAGGTGGAGAAAGGAGAGGTCATTGCGCTGATCGGCGCCAACGGTGCCGGAAAGACAACGATCCTGCATACGATCTCCGGTCTGATCGCACCAAAGGGCGGAAGCATTCTTTTTGAGGGAAACGAACTGACAAAAGTACAGCCGCACAGGATCGTGAGCCTGGGAATGGCACAGGTCCCGGAAGGAAGGCGTGTTTTTTCCCAGATGACCGTGCTGCAGAACCTGAAGATGGGGGCTTTTACCAGGAACGACAAGGCTGAACTGGAGGAAACACTGGAAAAGGTGTTCAGGCGTTTCCCGAGGCTGCAGGAAAGAAAAAACCAGCCGGCGGGAACACTTTCCGGCGGTGAACAGCAGATGCTGGCCATGGGCAGGGCGCTGATGTCCCATCCGAAGATCATCCTGATGGATGAGCCGTCCATGGGCCTGTCGCCGATCCTGGTGAACGAGATCTTTGATATCATCCGGAGCGTGAATGAAGCGGGAACCACGGTCCTGCTGGTGGAACAGAACGCGAGAAAAGCGCTGAACATCGCGGACCGGGCATATGTGCTCGAGACCGGACGGATCGTGACCGGCGGCGATGCAAAAGAACTGATGAATGATGACGCCATCCGCAGGGCCTACCTCGGGGAGTAGGAATCGGCAGTTTTGCGTGTTGAGAGTTGAGAGTGGTGTGCGCAGAGTGATATAATCAGATCAAAGATAAAGCGTGTTGCATGTTGAGAGCTGAGAGTTGCAAAGGGGGTGTTGCAATGGAGAAGATCGTCATCACGATTGCAAGGCAGTTTGGGAGCGGGGGCAAATCCATCGGAAACAAGCTGGCAGCGGATCTCGGTATCAAGGCGTACAGCAGGGAGATCCTGAAGCTGGCCTCCGAAGATTCGGGAATCAGCGAGACCATGTTCAATGAGAAGGATGAGCGGCTGAGGAACACACCGCTTTTCCGGATCATGCGCAAATACAGCGGAGACCTGATCCCGCCTGACGGGCAGGAATTCCTGTCTGATCAGAATCTGTTCAATTACCAGGCCAAGATCATCAAGGATCTGGCCACAGAGGGACCCTGCGTGATCATCGGGCGATGCGGAGACTATGTGCTTAAGGACTTTCCGTACGTGGTGCGTACCTTTATCTACGCGTCTCCGGAATACAACAGAAAACAGGTGATCGAGCGGGGCGCCTACAGCGGAAAGGATGTTGACAAATTCATCGCCAAAACCGATAAGAGCCGCAGTGATTATTATTATCATTATACCGGCCAGGAGTGGACGGATGCCCGCAACTATGATCTGTGCCTGAATTCGGAAAAACTCGGAGATGAAGGCTGTGTGGAGGCGATCAAAGGATATATCCGGCTCAGATTCGGAGAGCATGCACTGGATTGACCCAAACAGACCGAAAGCGTGGAAGAACCTGACATAAGACCAGATCATGGAAACAGTTGATGTTTTAAGCAGGTAATACGAATAAACAGTGTTCAGAACGGAGTGAAAAGAAATGAAAAAACTGGTTATCGCCAACGACCATGCTGCTGTAGAAATGAAGAATGAAATCGTGGAGCACCTTAAAGCCAGGGGATATGAGGTGATCAATCTCGGAACCGACAAGCATGAGAGCTGCCATTATCCCGTGTACGGATACAGGGCGGCCAAAATGGTCGCGGCAGGCGAAGTGGACGGCGGGATCCTGATCTGCGGAACGGGGCTCGGCATTTCACTTACCGCCAATAAAGT
>JAGCAV010000204.1 GCA_017652545.1 Lachnospiraceae bacterium | reverse complement strand
GAATATGTAAGGACAGCGGACGGACTGATCAGTGCCTCTGCCATGTGCGAACGGTTCCTCTTTGATAAAAACAGGCAGTATACACCTGTGGCAAAGCTGTCAGGCGGAGAGAAAAGAAGGCTGTATCTCCTCAGAATTCTGATGAGCGCCCCCAATGTGCTGATTCTGGACGAACCGACAAATGATCTTGATATTCAGACGCTGCAGATCCTTGAAGACTATCTTGATCATTTTCCGGGAATCGTGATCGCGGTTTCCCATGACAGATATTTCCTGGACAGGGTCGTTAACAGGATCTTCAGCTTTGAAAATGACGGGCTCATTCATCAGAGTGAGGGCGGATATGAGGATTATCTTGCCCACAGGGAAGGCATGGAAACAGACAGACCGGATTTGCCGGTTCAGAACCCTGATCCCGGGAAAAAGAAACAGCGTTCGGGAAGCAGCAGGACGGTAAAGCGGCTGACTTATGCGCAGCAGCGGGAATATGATGCGCTGGAAGAGGAAGTCGATTCACTGACAGAAAGAGCAAAGGTTCTTGAGGAACAGATACAGAAGGCCTCCTCAGATTATGTGAAGCTGCAGGAACTTACAGAAGAGAAAGCGGGAACAGATCGTGAACTGGATCTGAAGATCGAAAGATTTCTGGAACTGCAGGAACTGCTCGAATCATTTGATTCGTGAGGGACAGTTCCGGTTCTTCTGATTTGAAATGGAGTGTTGATTTTTAGATGGATACTGGTATGATGCTTGGTGATTTGCCATTGCAGTACGGGCTGATACGGAGGCAGGCCGCTGCGGGATTGATTGAATAAACTGAAGATATACATGAAGAAGGAAAAAAGAAAAGGCAGCAGGAGAAGATGTATCATCTGGGCGTTGTTCTCTGTTGCCTTCCTGATTACAGCAGTTGCGATTATCGTTCTGACCGCTTCAGTAAAAAAGATGGAAGAGGAATTTGCGGGGCTTCGGGAAGAAATGATCAGTACATACGGTGAAAACCGGGTCATCAGCAGAAACAGCTTTGACCGGACACTCGCAGTTACCTGTGAGAACGGTACTTTCGTGGGAAAGAAACAGGACCGGGTGCGAGCCTATAAGGGAATTCCCTATGCGAAACCGCCGGTGGGGGATCTTCGATGGAAGAGACCGGTTCCGGCTCCGGCGGATGATAAGGTCTATGAAGCTTTCTGGTTCGGAAAGTCAGGCATCCAGACGGAAGCGGAAACAGAGAGAGCATCTTTCTATCCGCAGGGAGAGGACTGTCTGACGCTGAACATATGGACAAGTGATTCGACAGCCGGATCCGGAAAGCCTGTCATGGTCTTTTTCCCGGGCGGCGGATATGGCTGGGGCGGAACGGCGGATCCGATCTATGACGGACACAACTTTGTCAGTAACCATGATGATGTCGTGCTTGTGACTGTGAATTACCGCATCGGAATCATGGGCTTTATTGATTTTTCCGAAGTGGATGGCGGCGAAGAATTCCGGGAAAGCGGGAACCTGGGACTGCTTGACCAGATCTGTGCATTGAAATGGATCCGGAAGAACATCAAAGGCTTTGGAGGCGATCCGGATCAGGTGACAATTTTCGGGGAATCTGCGGGGGGAAGCAGTGTCAGTCTTCTGCCGCTGATCAGCGAGGCGAAAGGCCTGTTCCGTCGTGTGATCGCGCAGAGCGGTTCCGTTGCTTTTACATTCAGCCGTGACGAGTGCCGGGATTTTACGAAAAAGCTCCTGGAAAAGACAGGCGCCCGTTCCATGAAAGACCTGATGGCGCTGAGCGAGGAGGCGTTGATGAAAGTCAACAAATCCCTCAACGACTACAACAATTTCCCTGAGAGGGACGGGGTGATCCTTCCCGAAGACCCGTACGAAGCATACCTGTCAGGAGCGGCTTCCGGGGTCGACATGATGATCGGAAGCAACGCGGATGAGACCAGATACTGGATCGGAGAAGTCGGCGGATACGGGATCTATACGCTGGCAGGGTCACTGCTGTATAAGAGCACGGTCGCGCGGTTTGCGCAGGAAGACCGGCATTATGCGGATGACTTCATACGGCTGCAGTCGGGCAAAAAGATCTGGAAGAGGACACAGTTCATGAATGAACTCCTGTTCAGGATCCCGGCCGTGGTGCAGGCTGCCGCTCATGCGGAAACGGGCGGAAATACCTACATGTATTACTGGACAAAGGCGTCAGCCATTCCGCACTATGGTGCCTGTCATGCGGTGGAGCTTTCGTATGTATTCGGCAACCTGGATGACACCATCTTTACGGGAGAGAGGGCAGATCCGATCCTGGCACAGACTGTTCAGGACATGTGGGTCGCCTTCGCAAAAACAGGGAACCCGTCTGTGACCGGGCATACGTGGAAACTCTATGAAATGGCGGAAAGAAACACCATGTTCCTGGGAGATGAGATCCGGGAGGTTTCCGATCCGACGCCGGAAGAGAGAAAGCTCATCGAACCACTGCTGTCGTATCGGATCAACGGATACGCCGGTCTGTATGACGACGCGGTTAAATACATAAAAAAAGAGATTCTGTATGGTCTGAGGATCTTTCTGATTTTACAGGCTGTCATTTTTGCGGTATATTTAATCATCAGGCATTTAAAAAAAGGAAAGATAACCGGAGTATATGATCCGTAGAGCCAAGAGCGGAAAGGTAAATAAAAATGCGGTCTTTAGCGAAGTTGTTTGACAGGGAAGAAATCAATACGGGAAGGCAGGGAGAAATAGACTTCCTGAAGGCTTTCCTGATCATCGGTATGATCTTCGTACATGTTTACGAGGATTGTTTTGAAGCGCACGGTGTCCTGTCTGATGTCATCTGTGAATATCTGTGCTGTATCATCGGCGCAGCATCCTTTATGTTCTGTATGGGAATCAGCATGCAGTATTCCAGCCGGGTCACACCAAAGAACCTTGCGCTGAGAGGATTATCCCTTCTTTGCGTCGGTCAGCTTCTGAATCTGGGGCGTAATGTCCTTCCGAATATAATCGCCTATGCGGCAACCGGCGGGAAATGGTTCCTGGCTGAATGCATGCTCATCCTGCAGGCTGACATCCTGACCTTCGCCGCACTGACATTCTTTGTCATGGCAGGTCTTCTGGCGCTGAAGCTGAGTCCGGGCAGGATCCTGGCTGTAGGTGTCGCGCTCAACATTGTTGCCTGGGTGTGCAGCTGCGTGGTGACCTCGCCCGCATCATATCTGGCAAGCCAGCTGCTCGGCTTTTTCATCATTACGAAGGCGGAAAGCTATTTCCCGTTCTGCTCCTATTTTATCTTTGTTGCTTTCGGCTTCTTCTGCGGCAGCTATTACCGCCGCCTCAGGGATAAAGATCAGGCAAGCTCATTTGTTATCCGCGTGATCCTTCCGATCAGTGTTGTCTATTACCTGATCCGCTTCTTTGTACCCATATCATTTCTGCCGGAAGTTTCCAGCGATCTGCAGTACAGCCTGCAGCCGCTGCCCGATGCGATCGCGACCAGCCTGGTAAGCATCCTTTTGCTGGTTCTGTTTTATAAGATCGTTAAGGTATGGTTTCACGGAAAAGCGCCTGCTGCCGTCTGCAGCATCTCCAGAAATGTGAACCGCTATTACTGCACCAGCTATATGTTTATTCTTCCGCTGCAGACGATTTTTGTGGCGGTGTACGGAGGACTTCCGGAGAACAGCACGGCGCCGTTCTTTGTGGCGGTGCTGGTCTGCGTCCTCTGTGCCCTGGTGATCCGGATCTATGACCGTACGCTGGCCGGACCTATTCAGAAAATGAAACCGGCATACAAGCTGGGGACCTATGCGGTGATTCTTCTTGTGACCGTACTGGTGCTGGCTTATGTCTATCCGAAACTGGATGTATATCCGAATATATGGAATAATTATCTGCTTGATGATCTGAAGGGAACAGGAGGTGCTTTGTGATCATGGATAATAAAGAACTGATGTTTAAAAACTGGCTTGAGGATCTGGCAAAACGATACGGAGACCGTCCTGCGCTCACCTGCGGCCTGACACTGTCCTATAAGCAGCTGCTGGCGGCATCCGAGCGATGCGCCGGCAATCTGATCCGGGCGGGCGTTCAGAAGGGAGATCACGTGATCCTGTGGGCGATCAACGGTATTGACTGGGTCGTATCCTTCTTTGGCATTACCATGGCAGGCGGCGTCGCGACGCTGATGAACTATGGGCTGAACGCTGAGGATGTCACCGCGCTGACGAAAATGTCCGGTGCCTCATGGGCACTGATCGGCGGAAACAAGGTCTCTGCTGTTGATCCGAAGGCAGCGGCCGGTGCCGTCATTGCGGGCGGGGTTCCGATGGATCATATCATGCCGACACCGGATCTTCTGAAAGCATCACTGGACATCACAAAGCCTTTTGACAGACCCGCTTTTGAGGAGCGTGTTTCCCTTGTCAGGTCCGAGGATACACAGTTCATTATTTTTACGACCGGCACGACCTCACTGCCGAAAGCGGTCCAGCTTTCCTCCGGGTCCGTGCTCAGTGATGCCTACGGCGCACTCGAGCTTCTGGCTGCGGATCTTGCAGCGGACGACAAGGGATGCAATGCGCTGCCGCTGTTCCACAGCTTCGGTATGATCGTGACCTTTGTCATGTTTGAAAAAGGATATAACTGCTTTCTCGCTGCGGATATCAAACCGCAGCCTCTGACAGATATCATCGTCAGCAATCAGATCAGGGTGATCGCAACCGTCGGGGCGATCTACGGAATGCTGACCATGATGCCGGATTTTGAAGAAAAGATTGCGGGAAATCTGAATGCCTGCATCGTCGGCGGAGGGTTCACGACACCTACAGACATGATGCGGGTGGATAATGCGCTCAACGGCGGGAAACTGCTGATCGGCTATGGGCAGACGGAGTGTTCACCTGTGATCTCCGTGAATGTCGGGAGCGATTCTCTTGAGCGGCGTGCTGTTTCAGTCGGAAGGATCCTTCCCAATATCGATGTGCGCATCTGGCGCGAGGGAACCGGCTTCCTGAAACAGGGAGAGATCGGCGAAGTGGTCGTCAAGGGCCCCATCACCATGAACGGTTATTTCGGCCTGCCTGAGGAGGCACAGCCTTTCGATCAGGACGGATGGCTGCATACCGGCGACCTGGGAATGATCGCCGAAGACGGCCTGCTGCAGCTGGCCGGCCGCATCAAGGATATCATCATCCGCAGCGGTGAGAACATCTCCCCGCAGGAGATTGAAAGAGTCATGATGGAAGAGGAATCCATCCGTGAAGTAAAGGTGCTCGGCGCACCGCATCCGATCTGGGGAGAGAGCGTGGAGGCCTGCGTGGTATTAAATGGAGATGAGCTGGACGAGAAGCGCCTTCGTGAGTCACTGCGCCGCCGCATGTCCGCGTACAAGATCCCTTCCCATTTCTTCATCTATCCGAAGTTCCCGCTCAATGCCAACGGCAAGCTTGACCAGCGCGGACTGAAGGCGGATATGCTGGAGAAACTTCGCAGTGTATTTATCAGCAACGCGCTCAATGAAGGCCTCAGAATTCTGAGCATCAGCGTGAAAAACAAAGCCTATACCATTGCGCCTGTCTGTGATCTTGTGCAGGGCCTTGCGGAGCAGCTTGGTTTCCGCGGGAAAAAAGTGTTCAG
>JAGCAV010000203.1 GCA_017652545.1 Lachnospiraceae bacterium | reverse complement strand
TGCTGCAGGATCTGATGGATGAGAAGGGATATACCTATAAGCAGGCATACAAGGCGGTCTATACAGGCGGGCTTCGAATCTACTCTGCCCAGGATCCGGTCATCCAGGCGATCTGTGACGAAGAATTTGCCAAGAACGCGAACTTCCCCTCCACTGTCACCTATGGGATCGATTATGCCCTGAGCATTCAGCACGCCGACGGAGAGGTCATCCATTACGGCAATGACAGTCTTCGTACATTTGTCCGTTCAGCGGATCCCGCTCTCGGAGACTGGGCGGATCCGGCTTTCAACATGATCTTTTCCACGCAGGACCAGGCACGGTCAGCTGCGGAGCATTTCCGGAATGCCACGGTGCGTGAAGGGGATACCGTGCTGGGTGAGCGTATGACCATTACGCCCCAGCCGCAGGCTTCCCTGGTCATCATGGATCAGTCCACGGGTTACATCAAAGCGCTTGTCGGCGGCAGAGGCAGCAAGGAGGCCTCCCTTACCCTGAACCGGGCCAGTTACACGACCCGGCAGCCGGGATCCACCTTCAAGATCCTGACATCTTTCGGTCCGGCGATCGACGCATGCGGAAAAACGCTGGCGACCACATACAGCAACAGGGATTTTTATTACAATGACGGGACAAAAGTCAGCAACTGGGATGTGAGCGATTACGGAGATACCGCCACCATCCGGGAGGCCATCGTCCGCTCCATCAACGTGGTCGCGGTTGAATGCATCACGGAGATCACTCCCAAACTGGGATATGACTACGCGAAAGCCTTCGGCATCACCACGCTCACGGATCACTATGAGACCGGCAATGGTGTTCTTTCCGACGTGATCGCTCCGCTGGCCCTCGGCGGAATCACGAAGGGTGTTACCGCGCTGGAGCTTTGCGGTGCCTATGCCTGTATCGCAAACCAGGGTTCCTACCTGAAGCCGGGCTTCTACACGAAGGTAGAGGATCATCAGGGCAATATCATACTCGACGCGACATCCATTCCCGGAAAAACGGTCCTCAGGAAGAGTACGGCCGCGCTCCTGACGGATGCCATGATCGATGTCATTGAGGACGAGAGCGGAACCGCTCACAAAGAGATCAATCTCGGCGCCATGCCGGTCGCGGGAAAGACCGGAACCACCTCAGACTACCGTGATATCTGGTTCGCCGGCTATACGCCCTACTGCACCTGCTGTATCTGGGGAGGATACGACAATAACGATATCCTTCCGGATGAGGGGGAGAACGGGATCGGACACACCTATGTAAAGGTTCTCTGGAACAGCATCATGAACCGGATCCACGAAAACCTCACGCCTGTCGCATTTCGCTCTTCCTCAGACATTGTACGCATGAGCATATGCCGGGCAACAGGCCTTGCTGCCACCGATAAATGCCCGGAGATTTACAGTGAGCTTTTCGCGCTCGGCAGCCAGCCCGTCTCCTACTGCTCCGTTCACGGACATGGCGGTCTGGTATCCTCCCTGGTTGGAATCGATCCGGTCCAGGGCGGAGCCGCTTCCTCCAGCTTTACAGATACAGATGATCCGCTTTCTGCATCCCAGCCTGCTTCTTGGCCGGCATCACAGCCAGAACCCGACGCGATCGTGATCTATTCCCAGGATCAGGCCAGCATTCCTTCAGCGCAGAATGATGCACCGGTTCAGAGCGATCCGATTGTCCTGAACGATCCGAATGCACAGGGTGATCCCGCTGCCAATCCGGATCCGTGGGCAGATCCTGAGAACGGCTGGACCGGTACAAACTGGCAGAATACAAACTGGGACCAGCCTGAAAACAATTATCAGGCTGATCCCGCTGATCAGTATACATTTAATGAAGCGCCGGAGATCGTGATCTTTAACTGATGCTCTCCGCCCTGTGACAAAGGTGACGGATATTCCGCCCTCAGTCAAGCCTGCAGATCAGGGCCGCGACGCGCTCCGCGCATCGGAGAAGATCCTCCCTGGTGATTACGCCAAGCTGCAGGGCTTCTTTGACTCTCTCCGGGAAACCGGTGGCCATCTTTATATCGTTTCCGGCCAGGATCTCCTTATAGTGCTCGCCCCGGGTCCACCAGTCCGTGGTCACCGCACCGTCAAATCCCCACTCATCCCGCAGTATGCCCGTCAGCAGATCATAACTTTCTGACGTGCGCTGTCCGTTGATGGCATTATAGGAGCTCATGACCGTCCAGGGTCCGGCTTCCTTCACGACCATCTCGAAGCCTTTCAGGTAGATTTCCCGCAGGGCCCGCAGGGAAACACGCGAATCGCTGTTCTTTCGGTTTGTTTCCTTGTTGTTGCAGGCGAAATGCTTGATGCACGCGGATACGCCTGTTGACTGAATGCCCCGAACGAGTGCCCCTGCGATCCTGCCTGTCAGATACGGATCCTCGGAAAGATATTCAAAGTTTCTTCCGCAGATCGGATTGCGATGAATATTCATGGCCGGAGCCAGCCAGATCTGGAGATTGTTCTCCTTCACTTCCTTTGCCGCAGCCTTACCGACCTCCTCTGCCAGTTCCTGGTTCCAGGTGGCAGCGAGCAGTGTCTCGCAGGGCCATGCCGTCGCCGCGACGCCGCACTGCGGTTCGATCCGGACGCCGGCCGGCCCGTCAGCCGTCATGACAGCAGGCATGCCGTATTCCTCCAGACCGCCGAAACCGCATGTGTTCGCAACACCCCGGTTCGGTGTTCCTCCGAGAATGCGGATCAGCTCATCGTCTGAAAGCTGCATGACAAATTCCCGGGCTGTGATCTTTCCCGCAGCAACCTCCTCAAGGGGATGGATCCCTTCCCTGCACAGCCTGTTTCTTACGTATCTTTCACGGCCGATCTGCTCCGGGAAGAGCCCCTCTTCCGTTCCCGGCGTCATCTTCTCAAAAGCGCAGGCATTCATGTCAGGACTCTCATCTGTATCCAGGTCCTCCCAGCTTCCGTCAGACAGAAGACGCCTGGGCAGGGCATGGGGCCTGAGCCTGTCGGAAAGCTGTTCCATCAGCATATCCTGCTCCGCATCCCATGTATACTGAATCTGCGCTGCCTCCCGGACATTGCTGCCAAGATAAAACCTGTATGTCCCCACCTCCAGGACAAAGCTGTATGGCGCGATCTTTCCGAGATCATCAAAAGCAGCCATCTGCCGTTTTGTGATCGTGAGCGTGATGATCTCCTGCTCTCCGGGCTGAAGGAGCCCTGTCTTTGCAAAAGCGCCGAGTTCTCTTGCAGGTCTGCCGAGTTTTCCCTGCGGCGCCTGATAGTAGACGGCCGTGACTTCTCTGCCGGGGATTTGTCCGCTGTTTGTCACCCCGACCGTGAAGCTGACCGCCTCCGGACTCTCGCTGATCTTTGTCACCTTCTGATCAAACGTCGTGTATGAATGACCATACCCGAACGGATAGACCACTGCCGCGGCGGCACCCGGGATCGTTTCGAAATAGCGGTACCCCACATAGATATCTTCACTGTACTCCACAAACCAGTGGGATTCATGGAAATTCGCGGTGGAAGGATAATCCTCCAGCGATGCGGCAAAGGTATCCGGCAGCTTTCCGGAGGGATTTTCCTCCCCGAAGAGAATCCTTGCGGCAGCTGTTCCTCCCTCCATGCCGCCCTGCCACATCAGCAGGGCACCGTCGATCTTCTCGTCGGCCCTGATCCAGGAGGTATCCACCACTCCTCCGGTGTTCAGAACAACGATCACATGTGCGAACGCGGCTTCTACAGCCTCCACCAGTGCCTTTTCCTGCGCAGTCAGATAAAAGTCCCCGTCAGGATAGATCCTCTGGGCGATCCTGGGCAGCAGCGTCTCGGCCTCCCATATCGGGTTTTCCGGATTATCCCAGACACCGCCCTGCCGTTCCCAGCCCTCACCTGAAAAACGGCTGAACGCAATCAGCGCCGTATCTGTTTCCCCGGATGCCCCGGACAGAAGCTCTGTCGGAACCGGAGGTTCCACTGTAAGGCCGGGCAGGGCGCCATCCCGGTACTGGGCCTGTATATCCTCCAGATAGTAATCCGAAAGGGATCTGACGATCTTTCCTCCTGTCATCTCTATGCCCTGAGCCAGCGTTGTCACATAGGGGGTGAACACATCCCCGCTTCCGCCTCCGCCTTTGACCATATCGTGGATACCCCTGCCGAAGAGCGCGAGGGTCTTCCCCTTCTGAAGGGGCAGCACATTTTTCTCGTTCTTGAGCAGCACCATACCCTCGGAGGCTGCGCTGAGGGAGAGTGCGATATGTTCGGCACAGGCTGTAACATATTTCCCGTCCTCGAGCGGACGGTTCGGCTGATAGAGTGCTCTGGTCCATTTTTTCATCTGCTTTGTCCCCTTTTCTTTCCGGGCAGTGACTGCTTAGGTCACCTGTAATTCCCTGATCATCTCCAGTTGCTCCCGGATCGCCTGCTCCCGCTCGTTAAAGAGCAGATTCCGGTTATACATATAATACCTGTCGCAGTCGTATTCACCGAGCAGCCATGACGCATAGCGGTTCATGGAAAGCTCTGTGATAAACACGACCATCTCCTGGCTCTCCCCGAAGGCTTTTTCCATGAAGTCAAACGCATTCTCCAGCTTTTCACCTGCAGACGCGATCTCTTTTTCCAGTTCTTCACGCCTGCTGCCAAAATACGCTTTCAGGACCTCGGGATCCCCTGTTTCGGCAGCCAGACTGACATAGGCCTCAAATGCTTCCAGTGCCGCGCCTTCCCGCCTGAACAGCTGATGCTTTCCCTGGCCGGCGGCAACCCGCTGCTCCAGCATCGTCCTCTCCCTTGCCAGGATCCGGCTGCAGGATCTTTCAAGCGCTTCCTTTCCGCGCCTTTCCGGTTCGTCTGTGAAAGTGCCCTGTGCTGCATCGCCATCCTCAGCCGACGCCAGGGCTTCTTTCAGATATCCGAACAGGAGGCCTGTCTGTTCATCAGCATCGAAGACCTCGCGGAAAGTCCCTGTGAGCGAGGCAAGAAGCAGGCTTGTCACTTTG
>JAGCAV010000202.1 GCA_017652545.1 Lachnospiraceae bacterium | reverse complement strand
AGTTCGCGCGTAAGAAAATGTTCTGACCCGTGAGGAAATCACCGGCCCGTCCCCTGATGTTGATCGTCTCGGTATACATGTAAGATTATTCTGCCGTCCGGGAATCCAACCAAAACTCACGAGAACCTTTCTATTAGTGACAAAAAGGAGATGCCGCATCCGCGGCATCTCCTGCAATCTTCAGCCCATCTTTTTCCTGAGCCTGCCCCTCACCCTTTCTTTTTTCTGAGCTCGGCGCTTAACACTTTCTCGATTTTCTGACGATCAGCCGGGGCCAGATCTTCTGTCTTTCCTGAAAAGAAATCCTCGATCACACCCAGATGGACGCCGGTCTTATAGTTGATCTTGTAATCGATGATCCCGAGCTGTTTTTTGAGCTCGCGCATTTCCTGATTTGTCATCGGTTTCTCCTTTCGGTCCCGAATGATGTGCATCATTCGACCTCAATTTCCTTGATATTCATCTCATTTCCCTGCTGCAGCCACGTGCTGCCGCTGCCGCAGTACGGGCAGGTCTTTCCGTATTTCACAGTCGGATAGGTCTGCCTGCAGCTGTCGCACCATGTGATCGCGGGGATCGTCTCACACTTCAGTTTTGTCCCCGTGAAGAGGGGGAACTTTTTGGTGTACCAGTCCCAGTAGCTGTAGAGGTAGGAGGGGACGATGCCGGAGACTTCTCCGAATTCAAGCGTGACGGAATAGATTTTATCCACCTTGTTTTCTTCAGCTATGGCGGTGACTTCCTTGACGACATAGTTGACAAGTCCCAGCTCGTGCATATGGTCCCTCCCCGATCCGGTTATCTGGCGGCTTTATCAGCCTTCTTCCTTTTTGCGATCCTGATGCTTCTCTTTGCGGCATAGGCACCGATCGCCTTGAACTTATCTTCCGCAGGGATCATCTTCGAGTAGGCGTCGCCCATGGCGCGGGTCAGGTGGATCGCGTCGAACTTGCACTGGACCGTGCACATGCCGCAGCCCAGACATTTGTTTGTATCCACGACGCTGCGTCCGCAGCTCAGGCACCTGGATGCCTCGGATTTGATCTGCTCCTCGGTAAAGATGAGCCGCTCATCGTTCATGGTGAGGACTTTGGATTTGTCGACACCCTTGACGGCGCGCTTCGGCTTTCTGTAGGCCTCCGGCTCGAGCAGGATATCATCCTTGTTCAGCGGCGTGAACTGCCTTGTGTTGCGGTGGATCGTAAGGGACTGTCCCTCGTTGACGAAGCGGTGCAGAGATACGGCACCCTCGCGTCCTGTCGCGATCGCGTCAACGACAAACTTCTGTCCGAGATACGCATCACCGCCGACAAAGATATCCGGCTCCGCGGTCTGCAGGGTGACAGGATCCGCGATGGCGGTGCCGTTGCGGTTGAATTCCACCTTCGTCCCGGTGAGCAGTTCTCTCCAGTCGACCCGCTGGCCGATGCAGAAGAGTACGGTCTCACAGGCTTCCTCTGTGACCTCGCTGTCATCAAATTTCGGATCGAAGCGGCCTTCGGCGTTCTTGACGGAGACACATTTGCGGAATTTGATGCCGGCGCATTTGCCGTCTTCAGCCATAATTTCTGTCTGTCCCCAGCCTGCGTGGATCTCGATTCCGTCCTGCTCGCAGAGTGTCCTGTCTTCCTCGCCCATCGGCATCTCGTCATAGGCTTCGAGACAGTACAGGTGAACCTTTCCGGCGCCCTGGCGGACAGCGGTACGGGCGATATCGGCACCGATGTTGCCGCCGCCGATGACCACAACATTTCCGGAAAGCGGTTTTGCGGTGCCCAGGTTGACCTGCTTCACATAATCAACACCTGCCATGACGTTTTCGGCATCCTCGCCCGGAATATTCATCCTGCCGCCGTTCTGGAGACCGACAGCCGCGAAGAAGCCTTTGAATCCCTGTTCGCGAAGCTCGGGGATCGTGACATCCTTGCCGACTTCGATGCCGCAGCGGATCTCAACGCCCATTTCACGCAGAATGTCGATCTCGGCGTTCACGACTTCCTTCTCAAGACGGAAATTCGGAATGCCAAGCGTCATCATGCCGCCCGGAACGTCTGCCTTCTCGAACACGACCGGTGAATATCCTTCGATCGCGAGGAAATAGGCACAGGCAAGGCCGGCGGGGCCGGAGCCGATGATGGCGATCTTCTGGTCAAATTTCTCCCTGGTCGTGGAGAGCATCGGGGGTACATAGCGGTATTCCGCTTTCAGATCCTGTGCTGCGATGAACTGCTTGATGTCATCGATCGCGAGCGGATCATCCACGGTATTCCTTGTGCATTCAAGTTCGCAGTATTTGTGGCAGATCGCGCCGCATACAGCCGGGAACGGATTGTCACGCTTGATCAGTTCAAGCGCTTCACGGTATTTTCCCTCACTCGCCATCTTGATGTAACCCTGGATGGCGATGTGCAGCGGACATGCCGCCTTGCAGGGCGCCGTACCGGTCGGCCAGGTCTGGATCACGCCGTTTTCGTTCTTATAGTTCCAGTTCCATCTGTCCTCACCCCAGACATGGTCATCGGGAAGATCCTGCTTCGGATATTCGATCTCGCCGTGTTTAGTGCACAGCTTCTGGCCCAGACGGACAGCGCCTGCCGGACAGACTTCCACACACTTGCCGCAGGCGACGCAGTTTTCCGGGTTCACTTCGGATACATAGGCCGAGCGGGACATATTCGGTGTGTTGAACAGCTGGGAGGTGCGAAGCGCGTTGCATACGCCGACCGCGCAGTTGCACAGACCGAAGATCTTGTTCTCGCCGTCGATATTGGTGATCTGGTGGACATAGCCCTTTTCCTCGGCTTTGTGAAGGATCTCCAGGGCCTCTTCATATGTGATGTCATGCCCCATGCCGGTCTCACGGCAGTAGTCGGCAAAGTCACCGACGCCGATGCACCAGTACTGTTCGATATCGCCTGAGCCCTCTCCGCGGATCCGCTGCTGCTTCCGGCAGGAACAGATGCCGACGCCGATATGGCCCTCATATTTTTTCAGCCAGTGAGACAGGTGTTCAATGTCGAGAGATTCACAGTTTGCGGGAATAGCCTGTTCGACCGGAATGACGTGCATGCCGATTCCGGCGCCTCCGGGAGGAACCATCTGTGTGATCCCGGCAAGAGGCAGGTACGTCATGCGCTCAAAGAAATCCGCGACCTGCGGCGTCACGGGAGAGATCTCCGGACGCATGGTCATGATCTCGGCGCTGCCGGGTACGAACATGTCCAGGACCCAGCGCTTTTCATGGTTCGGGTTCTTGCCGTCAAGGTTCTCAAAGTGCCATTCCACCAGGCTCGCCTGACAGAGGGCTTCAAGAACGGTTTCCAGGTGCTTGTCGTCATAGCCGCTCAGCTGTTTCAGCTGTGCGAAGGTTTTGGGCTTGCGCTTACCCATCTTCAGAGCAAGATCCAGACAGTCATCAGCGATTTCCTTGCCGTACCGGCGCTCCGCATACTGCAGGCCGCAGTCGATTCCCCAGTATTCCGGCGACTCGGTCGAAATTTTTTCCCTGCCGAGCAGAACTGTTGCCCGGTCTGTGATGATCTTCCCCAGTTTGAAGATTTTCTGATCGCGGGTCAGAGTTTTAGCCATACATTGTTTCTCCTTCTTTATATTTGAAATGTTCTCCATAAATAACCTGTGCTGGTACGCCTTTGTTACAGGTGCGTGTCCCGTTTGACCCTGTCATAGTGACGGAGCAGGAACGGCTCGATCGCGGCCGTCAGCTTCATATCAAGATTGAAAATATATACGGTAAATGTCACTGCGAAGAAACCCAGTAAGATAAACAGCAGTTTCAGCAGCAGCTTGAGCGGTTTGGACATGTCGTGACTTCCTTTCTGTTTACCAGGACTGTTCGTCGGGAAGGATTTCCAGCGACGGATCGATCGGTTCCTCGTTCATGACCGTGCGCATGTAGGTATTGATCTGGTCGCGCACGCCCTGGCGGGAGATGATGCGCGGATCGAACAGATCATGCTGTACCCAGATGAGGGGGATGCCCTTTTCACGGGCTTTTTCCTCAAACATGCCGTGCATGCCTGTCAGGGCTTTGCAGCTCATATGCTCCCAGAGGATGACCATATCCGCATTGAACATCTCGACGAATTCCCAGAGTTCGTCGAGCAGGACCTTGTAGCCGCCGTGCGTCCGGTTGCGCATGATCATGTTTTCGGTCAGCCAGGCCATATCGTAAAACGCTGTCTCACGGTTCTCGGGCGTATCCTCCTCTTTGAGTTTGCGCGTTGAGACCATGGAGAGCATGTCTGTCAGCGGGACAATGCCCCAGCAGTTCAGAAGCCAGACCAGGAAGTCCATGTAGTAGTGCGACTGGACACCCCAGATGATGGCACGGTGCCGGTATTCCTTCGCGGCCATTTTCTTTTTCGCGTAGGCTTTCCGGGCAAGCGCCGTGATCCGGCGGTCCGCACGCTCAAAATCCGGAACCCTGCCGCAGATGGCCATATAGTTGGTCTCGGTATACAGTGCGAGGTTTGAGCCGAAGACCTGCGGATACGGTGTGCGGTTCATCTCCAGCCATTCGCGCCGGCATTCCGTCGCGTAGTTGACGCGGCGCGCGCACTCGAAATAGGCATCCCAGTCCCATTTTTCACCGGTGTGTTCTTCTATGAAAGCGATGGCGTTCCGGATCTCCTGCGCGGCGTACTCCTGCACATCGTCCTCCCGGTGGCGGAGCGGAGCGGCCAGCTGGAACACGGGGATGCCGTCCTCCTTCTCAAGCCTTCTGGAGATGACGCCGTTTCCGAGAAGGGAGCCGTCGCAGGTCGTGTTGCACTGGATCGCGCAGGCGCCCAGGACCGGCGCGTCATCGTCGATCGATACGCCTGCCTCCGCCTCCGGCATCGGGCAGACATCGCCTGCGAGACCGAATTCCTGCGCAACATCGATGTAGTGTTCCGCGGCATGCTGGTTGAGCAGGACGGAGACGTAGGTCGAGGGGGTTTCGCGGCTTAAACACTTGAGATTCGGGAAGCCCATCATGACAGCCGTCATCTCGTTTTCATCCACAAGGACAACCTTTTTTGAAAATTCCGTGTCATTCCCCAGGCGCCTGTCACCTCTGAAAAGGTTGTCGAGGAGTTTCGCCACATCGTCGATGATCAGGTCCTGCTCCTCATGGCACATCCGCAGGTACTCGCCCCGCAGGCCCTGTGTATGACGGTCCACCATCATCGGCACGGCCAGATAGTTGGCCATCCAGCGGTAGCGGAACATTGCCTTTACATTGCGCGGCTTCATGACGAACTTTCCGAGTGTCATCATGATCTTCAGCCAGCGGGAATAATCGTACATCGTATCCGCAAAGCCACGCCATT
>JAGCAV010000201.1 GCA_017652545.1 Lachnospiraceae bacterium | reverse complement strand
TACCTGTATTTCCGGGATGTGTTCAACAGGATCGCGGCGGGCACGCTTGAAGCGACGCCGGCGCAGCGGTGCGCGAATTTCTTCTTTGTGCGGGAATACTGCTACGGATCCAGGTTCCGTTATAACGCGAAGGGGGAGTTCAATATTCCCTACGGCGGGATCTCCTACAACAAAAAAGACTTTTCCGCCAAGATCACGCGGATCTTCGATCCGGGGACCACAGCCCTGCTTTCGAGGACAGAACTGTACTGCCGCGATTTTGAGGAGATGCTGGAGAAGGCTGACCTGACTGAGCAGGATTTTATTTTTCTGGATCCGCCGTATGACACCGAGTTTTCCGACTATGAGGGAAAGGATTTTACGAGAAAGGATCATGAGCGGCTTGCGGCTTACCTGATGCGTACAAAGGCGAAATTCCTTCTGGTCATCAAAAATACGGATTTCATCTGGTCTCTGTACGAGGGCAAATTCCAGACCTACACGTTTGAAAACCGCTATATCTATAACGTCCGCAGCCGGAATGAACGGAAAGCGGAGCACCTGATCATCACGAATACCGGGATCTGCGCGGATGAACTGCGGCAGGAGGGAGAGGCATGAGAGAGCTTGACCTGAAAGCCCGGGCGAAGATCAATCTGGGACTTGACGTTCTTCGCAAAAGGCCTGACGGATATCATGACCTGCGGATGATCATGCAGACAGTCAACGTGTATGACAGGATCAGGCTGACCAGAACAAAAGCGCCCGGAATACGGATCGCGACCAACGTAAGCTTCCTGCCCGTGAATGAGAATAATCTGGTGTGGAAGGCGGCGGCGCTTCTGATGAATGAGTTCCCGCAGGAAGAGGGGATCTATGTGGATCTGGCCAAGACCATCCCTGTCGCTGCAGGCCTTGCCGGCGGCAGTTCGGACGCGGCGGCGGTGCTGGTGGGTATGAACCGGCTGTTCGGCCTCGGACTTGACCGGCAGGACCTGATGGAGCGGGGGGTCAGGCTCGGCGCGGACGTACCGTACTGTATCCTGCGGGGAAGCGCTCTGGCGGAAGGAATCGGAGAAGTGCTTACGCCTCTTCACAGTGCCGTTTCCTGCAGAGTCGTACTGGCCAAACCCGCAGCGCATGTATCCACCAGGTATGTTTATACCAATCTGAGGATCGATGATCAGACACAGCATCCGGATATTGACGGGCAGGTGGCTGCGCTGGAGAGCGGAGATCTGGAAAAACTCTGCGCCTGCATGGGCAATGTGCTGGAAAGCGTGACGATTCCTGTCTGCCCGGAAATTGCCGTGATCAAAAAGACCATGCTTTCCGCCGGGGCGGCGGGCAGTATGATGAGCGGAAGCGGGCCGACGGTATTCGGCCTGTTTCGGGAGACGGGACAGGCACAGGCGGCTGCAGACCTGATCCGGGAACAGAACCTGGCGGAACAGGTCTTTGTGACGGATTTTTACTTTCCGAAATGAATGATGATGCAGAAACTGAAGCTACAGGTAAACAATGACCTTCCGTTGCGGGAAGCGGTGGCCGAAACGCTCAGGCAGGCAATTCTTGAAGGAACCCTGTCTCCGGGAGAGCGTCTGATGGAACTGCATCTGGCACAGCAGCTCGGCGTCTCCCGAACGCCGGTAAGGGAAGCGATCCGCCTGCTGGAGAGCGAGGAACTGGTCCGGGTCATTCCCCGGCACGGGGCGGTCGTGGCACGGATCACCATACAGGAGATGGAGGAAGTGCGGGAAGTCGGCTGCGCGCTGGAGGAACTGGCAGTCAGCAGAGCCTGCCGGGGCATTTCGCAGGAGCAGCTGGTCTCTCTCATGAATGCCGCCGCAGCTTTTGAAGAGCAGACAGATGCAGGTGATCTTATGGCGGCTGTGCGCGCTGCAGCCGCTTTTCATGAGGTGATCGGCACCGCCGCCGGAAACCGGCAGCTGACAGACCTGCTGGCGCATATCCGGCCCCGGATGTTCCGGTACCTCCTGGAAATGATCAGAAACAAAAACAGCCATTCCCTGCTGATCAGCCGGCATCGCCTCCTGATTGAGGCGCTGCGCAGCGCAGACGAGGAAAAGGCTGTTCTGATTGTGAGAGATCTCTTCAGTCTCAGTTCATCTCAACAGTGACGAAGATTTCATAGATCGCCCGGATGGCGGCTTCGAAGTCTTCATTGCGGACACCTATGATGATGTTCAGCTCACTGGAACC
>JAGCAV010000200.1 GCA_017652545.1 Lachnospiraceae bacterium | reverse complement strand
GTCCCCCGTGAGACCCCTGTCAGTTCTGCGATCTGCTGCATTGTACCGGCCATGTCCGTTTCCTCCCGACCTCCGATGAAAAACACTCAAAAAACTATCCTGCAGCTCTCATTTCCATGATGTGTTCATTTATCACCATTGTACACATATCTGTGTTCAAAAGCAAGTTCTTTTCACATCTGTTGTCATAATACTGCACGCAAAAAGCCGGAAACTCCCGGCATAAAGGCTGTCAGCCCAAAAAATGATTGTATTCAGACAAGCATCGCCGTAACCGCCGCTCCTGCCATGCAGAAGATATCGATCATCATTGAGGCCATCAGGCCGGCATGTTCCGCTGCGATCCCCATCAGCCAGGGATACAGAAGCTGTCCTGCGCTGATACTGACAAACATCAGCATGGAAGCAGTCCCCTGAAGCAGCGCATATGAATCATAGGTGAGGATCAGGCACAGCGGTATGGCGGCACCGGCAAACAAACCGGCAATCGCGCAGCCGGTGATCACTGCCGCCGGAGAATGGATCAGGATGCCTGCCGCAAAGCCCGCAGTGGCAATGATCAGCCCTCCTGCCAGAAGCTTTTTCACATCAACAAAACCGGTCAGCCATGAACACGCAAGCCTGCCGGCAATCAGGCCGAGCCAGAAAACGGATACACCAATGCCGGCAGTGCCGGCGGAAACGCCAAATTCTCTCTCCATAAACAGCGGGATCCAGCTGGAGATCCCGATCTGATGTCCGCAGTAGAAAAAAAGGGAGAGCATCAGCATCCTTACTCTTCGCTCTGAGAGCAATTTGCCGATCTGGAGCTTTTCAGCCTGATCCGGAGCAGTCTCAGGCAAAGATCCCGAATGCTTCAGCCCTGCTGTCAGCACAACGATCGCGGCAGCCAGAATCCCTGTTGCCACAAAGGAAGTCTGCCATCCGATCCCGGCTGTCAGGACCCATCCGGCGAAAATCGGTCCAAGAAAATTGCCGGTGCCGAAGGTTGCATGAAGCAGATTCATGTACAGCCCTTTCCTTGCGGAAAAAACCTGGGCAACCAGCGCGTTCCCGGATACATCCACCAGCTTTCCTGAAATGCCCAGCAGAAAAAGGACCACCAGAAACATCGGAAATGAAAAGACGCCGCGGACGATCAGATCACTCAGTGCAAGAACTGCCCCCGCTGCAATCACAAGGTTCCATTTTCTGTATCTGCACAGAAGCCATCCGGAAAAAAGCGTCGCGATCGTGCTCCCCAGATACTGAACAAATGTAAAAGTGCCCCCGTCAGCTACGGAGACATCGAACTGCGCCAGCAGCGTGGACATAAACGTGCCGAGCAGCCCGGTGGAAAGCGCGTA
Source organism: Lachnospiraceae bacterium (assembly GCA_017652545.1). Next base: position 25,324 of record JAGCAV010000200.1, on the reverse strand, counting down.
TGTGAAAAACAGCGCATAGATGATCAGAGCGCTTTTCGGTATTTTCTCATTCTTTCCGATCCCTTTTTCCATTCTTTTCATACCATTCATGGTCCTGTACGTCTTTTATCCTGCTTGTTTGAGCAAACAAGCCAACAGGGGCGATTCTTCCTGTCTCACTCATTCGAATGAGTCGGAAGTATCGCCCCAAATGTTCATATTCTTAAGTGACTCATTTGTTCTTACAGCTTTGAATAACGCTCTGCTGCGGCCGCGTATTATCCGAGCAGTTCTCTCTCAATCCTCTCTCTGGCTTCAGGCGCCTGTTTTTCCATCTTCTCCGGGAAACCAAAGTAAGATACGCAGGCGATGCTGTCGCCGCCGACCTTCGGAGCATCCGCTTTCAGCTGTCTGTTTGCGAAATCCATCTCACGAAGGGTCTCGAAAATGCCGTCAAAGTCCACTTCGCCCTCGCCCATAGCGGTATGCTGATGGATGGTCACATCTGCTCTTCCATGCTGATTCAGCCACGGCGGATTCAGAATGTAACGGCAGTCCTTGGTCTGGTTCCAGGTATCCGCAAACAGCACATGTGTCAGCTCCTCACCGGCGTATTTGAGCATATGACGGACATCGCCCTTGCCCTGGTCATAGAAGAAGCCGTGGGAAGTGCTGTACACATAACCCAGGTTCTTTGACCTGAAGGATTTCACGATATCGCAGGTCTCGTCGTTGAGTTCACAGAAATCATACGGATGAGACTGGATCTCCACACGCAGGCCTTCCCGTTCGATGATGGGAAGCAGCTCCTCCATGGAGCGGAAGAACATACCGTTGCAGATTTCCTGCTGGTTCGGGTCACCGGAGAATTCCGTGTTGATGACCGGTACTCCCATGTTGACAGCGATCTCGATCATCCGCTTCCAGTTTGCCACCGCGTGCTGACGCTGCTCTTCCGTGGGGCCGGACCAGCGGTAGACCACGATAAACGAAGAGATCTCAACGCCTGTCTCTTTCAGAGCCTGGCGGTACTCCTGCTCACACTCTTTGGAAAACAGCGGGTGTTTGTAGAACGGGTTGATCCTCGGATGGGGAGACTGTTCAATGTATTTGTAGCCCCAGTCCGCCACCTTGTGCACCATATCATTGATGCTCATCTGCTTTGCAAGAACATCCACGTCAAATGCGATTTTCATAGCGATCCTCCTTCTTTATTCAGTGTTTATATGTGTTCATTTGCGTTCATTATAGTCAAATAATGTTCGTTTGCAACCATAATAACACATGCCACAGAAAAAAACAACCGGATAATTTCAAAAAACAGAACAAATATTGATGTACATGGTCTCTTTTTCTTTTTCTCGCAGGGCTTGTGCCTTTTTGCTTTTCACATTATGCACAGACAAAAAGAACACTTTTCGAAGAGGTGTCGGCGAACGGGAGGTCACGAAATGACAAAAGAGCCCGCCGCATGATGCGGCGGGCTCTGCCTTACTTCATTATTTAAATATGAGTACTCTTACGCCTGATAGAACTCGGGTTTTCCACCGGTCACGACCTTCTCGGGCTTTCCGCTCTCCTGGGAAGCCACCAGCGCGTCCGCTGTCAGCGCGGCCACATAGCCGTCCCACGCGGAAGAACCGCCTGTGGTGCCCTGAGCCACATGATCAACCCAGTCCTGAAGCTCAACATCATAGGAGTCGATGAAGCGCAGGATCCAGTTTTTCTCAATGGCGGTGGAAACAGCGAAGTTGCTCCTGATCGTCGGGAAGGACGGGCAGGGAAGATTGATCACGCCGTCTTCACAGACCACCTCACAGTTGATGTCATATCCGAAACGGCAGTTGACATTGACTTCCAGCACGCAGATGATCCCGCTCTTTGTACGCAGTGTCATCAGCTGCGGGTCACGCAGGCCTTCATGCGCGTTTTTGGTGTTCCTGGGGAAGCTGACCTGAACTTCGTCCCACTCTTCTCCTTCGCCGAGCAGCCACGGCAGAACATCTATCTCATGGATCGCCGTATCCGTCACTGCCATCTGGGTCGTATAGCTGTCATCCACAGCCTCTGCGCGGTGTGTGCACTTCACGATCATGGGAACGCCGTATGCACCTGAAGCGATTGCTTCACGCACCTGCCTGTAACCGCGGTCATACCGTCTCATAAAACCGACCTGCACAAGATGAGCGCCGGAAGCCATCTCCGCATCCACGATCTCCTTGCAGTCAGCAGCGGTTGTTGCCAGCGGTTTTTCACTGAAGACCGGTTTCCCGGCCTTGATGGCCGCGAGGACCGGACCCTTATGAAACTGTCCGGGTGTTGTCACCACAACCGCGTCCACATCGGGATCAGCAATCAGGGCATTGGCATCGGTATATACCTTCTCCACACCGATCATCTGCGCTACCGCAGCGGCTGAAGCTTCCATTACATCACACACAGCCACGACCTCGCAGCCCTGGATCTTATACTGCAGGCGTTTTGCGTGTTCTCTTCCGATCATTCCACATCCGACAAGACCGACTCTGAGCATTGTGTTTTCCTCCTTGATCCTTGATCTTTTATGTCAGCAATATTTGGCTACAAAGTCCTTCAGAACCTGTGCGGACTTTTTCACGTTCTCTTCCTGTTCCATCTCATAGTATTCCGGACGGAAGATCTCGATCGTGGCGCAGTCGCCGTCAAAACCGATTTCCCGGAGCGTCCTTGCATAACGCTCATGAGGCAGGCAGTCGCCGTCGCCATCCATCCACATACGGATCTCATCATTATTATAATAGGCTCCGCAGGGAACATCCTCTGACCCGTTCACATGCCAGACGAAGATCTTCTTTCCATCCGCCTTTTCCAGGGTGGCCCAGTCTGAAGCCATGGCATGGAAATGGAACTGATCCAGTGTCACGCCTACCAGCGGATGATCCACTTCCTTTACGATTTCCCAGGCATCGTCAAACCGGTTGATGGTCATGTCCGGAGCGCCGCAGAATTCGATGGAAAGTTTGATGCCATGAGGCTCGGTGTGCTTGAGCATTTCCCGGATGACAGCAACGGCATCCTCCCTGATCTCCTGTCTGGAGGGCTTCAGGCCGCGCTCCTTCATATCCATGCTGGGAACCACCACGATCATTTTGCAGCCAAGAATATTGCAGCGGCGAATGATCTCATCCAGTTTGGCGATCACTTCATCCTTCTCTTCCCGGGTGGGTTTCATGTTGAAAAAGACCAGCGCATTGTAGGAGAGCATCTTCAGATGATGCGTTTTGAACCATTCACCCAGCTCCTCGATCGTGACCTTGCCGGCCTCAAGATCCCTGTCCAGGCACTCAGACTGGATGTCGATAAAGTCAAATCCGTACTTCTCGCAGTATTCCAGGTCCTGCATAACGGTATGTCCCTTGCAGAAACGGTCGTTAGCTTCATTAAATCCGAGTTTCATCTGATAGTCCTCCTTTTCATTCCGTCTTTTGAGTTGTTTTATATGTGCATCTGTAAATCTCTGTGCAAAGCAGGTAAACCTTTTATTTGTCCCCGTTGAATTCCCTGATGGCATCGATCATGGCCACAATGTTCGCGATAGGTGTTTTCACCTGAATGTTATGAATGGTGTTGAACACATAACCGCCGTCCTTTGAGAAGATCTCAAGCCGCTCCAGCACCTGGTCATGCACCTCCTGCGGCGTTCCGAACGGAAGCACACGCTGCGTATCCACCCCGCCGCCCCAGAACAGGATATCCTTGCCGTAGGTTTCCTTCAGCTTCCTGGGATCCATGCCCTCCGCGGAGCACTGTACGGGATTAAGCGCGTCGAATTCCGCCTCGATGAAATAGGGGATCAGCGGGAAAATGCCGCCGCAGCAATGCTTGTAGGTCTTCCATGTTGTATTTTCATGGATCCAGTGATTTACCTTCTTATAGAAAGGAAAATAGAATTCCTTGAAGGTATCCGCAGACATCATGGGGCCGCGCTGTGTACCGAAGTCCGTCCCGCAAATGGCGATCATGTCAATGTCGGATCCGAAGATCTCCCAGTATTTTTTCAGGTTTTCAATGGAGCGCTCCGCGCCGATGGCGAAGACTTCTTCCACATATTCCGGATAGAGCAGCGGAGCTGTATACCATTCCGCGATGCTGCGGATTCCCTTGGGATGTTTGATGTTCGGTCCCGGGATGTTGTTGGCATCCCCGGCACACGTATAGGCCGGTCCCACGTTGATCCACTTGTTCAGGCCTTTCACTTCCTCCAGTACCTTCTTGTGATAGGCAATCTGGTCATCGGAAACAGGCATATAGTCTTCCGCGTTGTCCTCCGGGTTCGCCTCATCTTCATCAAATTCCGGTGTACGGGTCAGATTGTCAAAGTAGAAACCGCCGGCGGGCATGTGTCCGGAAGGCGCCACGGTGTCGTCTCCCTCAGGATAGACAAAGTATCCGCCTTTTCCGTCATCGTGAATAGTGCAGTTGGAAGGGATCAGGATCGGTGTGCCGTGATATTCCCACTCCTTCCACTGTGTATTGACGTGTCCGTAGGTGTCCGCATAATTGTAAAGCTGCTGAACGTCACAGCCCATGGCCTCTGCCAGATCCGGTTCCACATAGGCTGTCATGGTAGACATGTCGTTGATCTTCGGCGGACGTTTTTCCAGTCCGTAATAGTCCCGCAGCTGGTCGACGACCTGGGCATTGATCATGGAGGTGCTTGTTCCTCCAAAGTCCACCGCCACCTTGTCCGGCTGCCTGTGTTCAAAAGCGCATCTGACTCTCTCTCTTGAATTCATGTTTCTCCTCTCTTTCACTTCTGCCGCGTCCCGGCGGCAGTTGCAGCCTGACATAACATCTTTCCCGTTTTCGCCCTGTATCTGTTTCTGTTACGGATACTTTATCAGGTTTATTCCCGCAAAAATATCCGTTTCCGTGCAGCTGCCTGTTCTTTTCAGTACATAAAACAAAGCTTCTGCACAGAGGATGATTTTCGAAAAGCCGATATGTCATAAATCATATATTAATACATCATGATTTTTACATTGGATTCCATTCTGTTCCCGGTCAATATTGAATTTATAACACGTTCCCGCCATATTTCTGCTGTTTTTCCGGCTGACAGTTCGGAATGTCGTCTTCACTCCGCCCGCGTTTTCCGGATCAGGATCACACGGACCTCATGCGCTTCCAGTTCCTCCTGCAAAGGCAGCCCTCCTTTTGAAAAACACGATTCGCGGCGGTAATGGGGCAACGCGCCTCTTTGCAGATAGCCCAGCTGTTCCCCGCTGATCCCTTCCGGAGCACCCATGTCCAGCCAGGCTTCATATGCGCTGCCGTGGGCAGGCTGCCTCGAAATACTGTATTTTTCTACCTGGTATTCACCGTCAGGCAGGTCCAGAAGAAGGTCAAACACACGGGATGTCTCGTTTTTATACATCGCATAGCGGTCATAGCTGTTTCCGTCCACAAAAACATGCTGCCTGGAAAGGGTGTCGTAATGACAGTAATTGTACAGTGCCACCTGCACGCTCTCATCCGATGAGCAGGTCACATAGTACCCGTCTCCCCGTTCCACAAACCGGTCTCCCAGCCTGCGGATCAGCGCAAAGGCGTTGAAAGCAGCCTTGGGTATCCCATTGTAGGTCATCAGGCCGTAGCCGCCGTGAAAAAGCTGCGGTGTGGCAGCCACCTCTTCAAAAAGATCGCTGAGGACCCAGTATCCGAAGGCGTTGATGCGAGAGGCATTCTCCAGCAGGTTTTTGAAGAGGAAAGCAGATTTGAAACAGGTATCATTCCGCAGGTCACGCTGCCACATGGTGGCATTCCAGGTATCAAGAATGACCGGCTTGTTCCTGTCATCATACCTGCGGATGATCCTGCGGACCTTGCGCAGATTGTTGGCAAGGTAGTCCTCATCCTCGCTGAGGGAGAAAGGCTCCACAATATGGCTTTTCGCCGAAAGCCCGGATGCCTCATAATCAGTGGTATACTCATTGTGAAAACACTGAAAACTGTAGAAATCAGGAAGATTTCCATCGGCAGAAAGGCGGGCAAGATACTGGTCAAGGTCTGACTGGTCATTGACATTCAGCTGTCCGAAATCCAGGTTCAGTCCGCCGAAGATCAGCTTGTCATCCACCTCCTTCACAGCCTGCCTGGTCCTGGTATAGAACATCAGGTATTCTTCAAAAGTCATGCGCCGGAAATAGATATTCAGGGCTTCTCCTGCCCGGAAGCGCCAGCTCCTGACCTCGCGGATTCCGTACCGGCTGATGCAGTGGCGCAGCGTTTTCTTTACCAGTTCGCACCATCTGTCCATGGACCTTGGCAGCCCTGTCGGGTAGCTCATCCGATGAAAAAGGGGTTCCGGATCCGAGGAGAGCGCTTTCGGATAATAACTGAATTCCACAAACAGTTTAAAGCCAAGTGAAAGCACATAATCATATACCATATCCAGATAGTTGAAATAGTAGACAGGGTTCCCGTTTTCATCCTCTCTGTATACCATCATATCTTCATCGAAGATGCCGTGAAAACGGATGTACTCAAACCCGATCTGTTCCTGGCAGATGCGCAGCTGTTCCTGGATCGGCGCATAGAGAATGTCCTTGGCAAAGCCCACACAGATGAGCTTGAAAAATCCCGGCGCGTATTTCTTTCCATCCAGCGGTTTATCTATCCTGTGAACGGTCCGCTCCACGGGTCTGATCTCCGGCACCGCCTCGGGAAGTTCATGGGCGTACCGCAGCAGGGTATCCAGTATCTCCTTGTCCACCTGCACCGCCTGCTCTTTTTTCTCGGATGTCAGAGAACGGATCTTCCCGGGTGTCTCCCCGTACAGCCGTTTAAAAGCCTCGATCATCTGGTTGACGGAGCCAAATCCGGTCTCCATGGCGATCTGTGTAACCGACCTGTCGCCGCTTCGCAGCAGGCTGTAGGCATTCATGGTACGCAGTTCGCGAAGATAATCAGAAAACGTCGTCCGAAGATATTTCTGAAACAGCCTTGAAATATGACCTGTGGACAGGTAAAATGCTTCAGCCATCCCGCTCAGCGTCAGTTTTTCCTGACTGTTGCGCTGCATATAACCCAGCATTTTTTCCAGCAGTTCCAGGCTCCCCTCATGTTTCCGGAAGATCTCGCCGTTGACCACAAAGTATTTCTGCAGAATATCCAGCAGCCGGAAGACATGACTGTAAATAATGAAACGATTGTTTTCGGCATCCCTGTAGTAAAGCTGAAAGATCCGGGCCAGTTCCATGCGGATGTTGTCATAGATCTCATCAGGCATGCGCCGGTCGGAGGACATGCAGTCGATGTACGAATCCCTGTGGCCTGCCAGCTTTTCCGAAACGGAAAAGCGCAGCGCGTAACAGGTCTCATCCGTATAGGCATAGCACAGCTCCAGCGGATTGATCACACAGAAATGTCCCGGCACGATCACATGATGATTCTGAAGGCTCCGGATCCTCACTTTCCCATATAATACATACAGAATGTCCAGACAGGGACTGTTATACACCCTGTTTTCCGTATAATTGACAAGCGTGATTTCAAATTCCCCTGCGTACCGGGGCTTATCGATAACGATCACTTTTCCCCTCCCCGCTCCTTTTCCGGCAGTTCCAGACTTCTGTGGTTTTTCCTGTACCGGCCCGGCGGCTCCCCGACCCTTTTAACAAACAGATTGATCAGGCTTCCTCCTGTCGCGTAGCCGACCTCCTCAGCGATCTCCTCGACCGATTTGCCGGTGCGCAGAAGCAGCGTTTTCGCGTGCTCGATTCGTGTGTTGATCACATATTCCATCGGCGCAAATCCGGTCTGGCGCTTAAAGGCGTGAGAAAAATAGTAAGGACTCAGGCTGGCGATCGAGGAGAGTTCCTCCAGTGTGATGGGATTTCTGTAATTTGCGCGGATATACTCGATCGAGGCGACGATCGGAGACGCCTCTCTCTGCAGCTGCCTGGTCGGCGACAGCAGAATATCAAAAAGCCGGTAGATCCGCATGGAGCTTTCATATGCAGCCTCCACATGGTTGTTCTGGTAAAGATAGACCATATCCTGCAGCAGAAGGCCGACCTTTTCATTCCGGCTGTCTGACCGGGGCGAGCCGTCGGCATCCGCATCCTCCCGGCGCATCAGCCAGCCGTTCCTGTCAATAATATGCTGCGTGATCTCGTGGGAATTGGATCCGTCATAATGCATGTAGAAGAATTCCAGATTATTCTCCGCGAAATAATGATGCGGCTCCCGGCAGTCAAGCAGAACCACGTCCCCTTTTTTTGCCTGCTGCAGTTCTCCCCGGTACTCCACATTCAGAATACCTCTTCTGATATAGATCACGAGAAGCGGCGGATAGGAATGCCGCCTCATATAATACCTGGATGAACAGAAATAATGCCCGCACCAAGTCGGATAGAAGAAAAGCTGCTTTGCCTCCTCAGAGGGAATAAATGAAAAACAGACCGACTGCGGAAGCACACCGATGTCTACACTCTTCATATCATTTTCTCTCTTCGCAAAAAGCAAGATTGATGAGTTTTTTGACAAGTAAGCTTAGTTACAACTGTCTGTATTTAGTATATGCTTAGTTCAGCAAAAAGAAAACAACAAAAAACAAAAAGCAAGACAAAACATTTTTTCAGGAACAGACAGGCAAAAATCAGTCATCTTAAGAAAAGGAGAAAAAACATGTACATCGGAGAAAAGATCATCAAAAGAGCACCTTTCCGCTGGGGCATCGTCGGTGGAGGTTCCACCAGCAACGTCGGTTACAAGCATCGTCTGGGCGCCATGCGCGACAATACTTCCTTTGTTCTGACCGCGGCAGCCTTCGATGTGGATTTCGAACGCGGCAAGCAGTTCGGCATCAACCTCTGCATGGATCCGGATCGTCTGTATCCTGATTACAAGACCATGTTCGCAGAAGAAGCCAAGCGTCCGGACGGCATCGAAGCTGTTGACATTGCGACGCCGAACTTCCTGCACTATGAGGCAACAAAAGCAGCTCTCGAAGCAGGTCTTCATGTCATCTGCGAAAAGCCGCTTTTCTTCGAAGTCGAGCAGGGACTTGAAATCAAGAAACTCGCCGAGGAAAAGGGTAAGGTCGTCTGCGTGACCTATGGTTTCTCCGGATTTGACCTTCTGCTGCAGATGCGGGCCATGATCGAGCGCGGCGATATCGGAAAAGTCAACATGATCGACCTTCGTTACGCACACGGCTTCGGCTGTGACGCGGAAGCAGATGTAAAGGCTGAGGGTCAGAAGTGGCGTGTTGATCCCGCCAAAGTCGGCAGATCATTCGTTCTGGGTGATCTCTCCACACACACCTATTATATGTCCCAGCTGATCTGCCCGGGCGAGAAGCTCAAACAGGTTCTCTGCGACCGCCAGGCATTTGTCGGTTCCCGCTATCCGCTTGAGGACAATGCTTACTGCCTGATGCGCTATGAGAGCGGCGCTGTCGGCCGTATGTGGGCATCTGCCGTCAACGCCGGAGACCACTCATCCCAGACCATCCGCATCGTCGGCTCCAAAGCTTCTCTTGAATGGAACGATATGCATCCCGATGAGCTGCGCTACCAGGTGCAGGGCGAACCCGAGAAGATCCTCTACCGCTCCATGGATTACCTCTATCCGGAAGCACTCGAGGATGAGCGGCTGGGTGCCCTTCACTACACCGGACTGATCGACTCCTGGTCCAACCTCTACAAGCGCTTCGCGATCGCGATGGACGCAAAGGAGCGCGGCGACGAAGAGACCCTGAAGAACCTGGTCTATCCGGACATCGACCATGGCATCGAGGGGATCAAGTGGATCAACGCCTGCGCAGACTCCGCGGATCAGGGTGCTGTCTGGGTGAATGTCGACTGAGACTGAACCGGAACATACCCGTTCCTTTGGAGAACAATGAACACTGACCGCTGATCAGTGTATCACAAATGACAACGCCGACCAGAGAGATTAAGTCAATAATATCCTGATTTAGATCCTGGTCGGCTTTTGTTTTCCCGGATTGTTTCCGGGGAGGCATCAGGATTTTCAATAGTTGTGTTCATTGTTGGCAATATGATGTGCATTTTGTAAAAAGCACAAACTTACAGTGGTTTGTCACAAATGTCAGCCTGTGTTTTTGTGAATAATGTCATGTTGCATTTTACATAACCATATGATATCCTTGATAAAAATGAACACATTTCAAATAATTGCACATATTTGCACGCATTAACAGAATATCACAGCTGCCTTTGGCAGGAGGATTGAATATATGAAACTTTCTATCTGTACCGATGTTTTCGGAAAGATCCCGTTTATTGAGATGCTCGACAAAGTTAAGGCCTACGGCCTTGACGCCATTGAAATGACCGCCGGCGGCTGGGGCGGCTGCAACTTCATCCCTTCCGCCGAAGAACTGATCAAAGATGACGCGAAGCGTGAGGCTTTCCTGGCTGAGATCAAAAACCGCGGTCTTGCTGTTTCTGCTCTGAACTGTTCCGGAAATCCCCTGATCGATACACCGATGGGACACACCCACTCCAGGACCATCCGCGACACCATCATCCTGGCAGGCAAGATGGGTGTGGATACCGTTGTCACCATGTCCGGACTTCCGGCAGGCGCGCCCGGAGACAAAACCCCCAACTGGTTCGTCTCCACGATCTCCTGGCCCGAGTATGACGGCTTCAACTATATGGCCGAGGGCGTAAAATATCAGTGGAAAGTCGCCGGAGAATGGTGGGCGGAGACCTGCCGTATCGCCAAAGAGGCAGGCGTGCGGATCGCCATTGAAGAATTCCCCGGAACCCTCGTGCACAATGTGAGGACCTTCAATCAGCTTTGCGAAGCAGTCGGCAAAGATTCAGACGTTCTCGGACTGAACCTGGATCCTTCCCACCTGATGATTCAGGGTGCCGACCCGATCGAGGCAGCCTGGGCACTTGGGGACAAGATCTTCTATGTGCATGGCAAGGATGCCAGGATCGAGGCGCACAATGCCAGGATCGACGGTCTCTTTGAAAACCTCCCGGTCACCTGCACACCCCAGAGAACATGGAATTACGTCGCTGTCGGCTGCGGTCGTGACCTGCAGTGGTGGAAAGAGTTCTTCTCCGTCTGCAGAATGATGGGCTACAATGGCTACGTCTCCCTTGAGATGGAAGATCTGACAATGAGTGTCGAAGCCGGTCTTGAGACTTCGATCGACGCCCTCAGGGCAACGATCAGCAAATAATCAGACGATACCGGTGTCAGTGAACAGCTTGTTTCAACATACCTGCTGTTCACTGACGTTGTTCTGTTTTTCTGCCGGCTGCGAATGATATGCTCAGAATAATCATCCCTGTATGGCAGACCTGACCAGCCTGAGTATTCTGCCGAGTATTCTGAAAAAATCATAACGAAAATAAAAAAAGACTATAAATTTGTGGAAGCAAGACAAAAAGTGTGATATATTGAGCCCAGAAGCGAAAATATCATCCAACCGTTCCCCATTATTTTCACACACATTATACCGTATAATCATTCCTTAAGAATTCAACCCAGCTTTCTGGTTTTATCATATATTGTGCATAGCCCCTGGACTGAACCGGGCATTTCTCTTCAGAGGTTAATGATATGCATTGTTTGCAGCTTTGCCCATCCTTTACAGACCGGAGACATCCGGATCACGCACATGCTGCCTGCTGTGTCTGTAAAGAGAAAAAACAAGGAGGAGCTTAAATGGCAGGAAATGTTGCACTTGAATTAAAAAACATTTCTAAATCGTTTCCCGGTGTCAAGGCACTGGATAACGTAAGCTTCACGGTGAATGTAGGCGAGGTACATGTCCTTGTCGGGGAAAACGGAGCCGGAAAGTCTACGCTGATCAAAATCATCAACGGCATGTACACTGCGGATGAAGGTGAAATGTATCTGTTCGGCGAGAAGATCACGACTCACAATCCCCGTTACATGAAGCAGAAAGGCGTTGCTACCATTCACCAGGAGCTTAATCCCGTTCCTGATCTGACCATTGCGGAAAACATCTTTCTCGGAAGGCTTCCTGTCAACAAATTCAAAAAAGTTGACAAGAAGTTTATGGTGAAGGAAGCACAGCGTCTGATCAACGAGCTCGGATTCAAGTATGATGCCACAGCAGTGATGCGCTCGCTGACGGTATCGGATATGCAGATCATCGAGATCATCAAGGCAATCTCCGTAAACGCGAAGGTCATCATCATGGATGAACCGACATCCTCCATCACGGAAGCCGAGGTCGCAGTTCTGCATGAACAGATCCACAGGCTGAAAGCCATGGGGATCAGTATTATTTACATCTCCCACAAACTGGACGAGTTGAAGAAGGTGGGTGACCGGCTGACGATCCTCCGTGACGGCCAGACGATCTCCTCCCATCACATCGACGATCTGACCCAGGATGAGATCATCGCAAAGATGGTTGGTCGAAAGATGGACAACGTCTATCCCGAGAAGACCGCCAAGGTCGGAGAAAAACTCTTCGAAGTGAAGGGCCTGACCTCCAGCAAATTCAACAACGTCTCTTTCACTCTCCACAAAGGGGAAATCCTCGGAATGGCCGGCCTTGTCGGCGCGGGCAGGACAGAGGTCGCGCGCGCGATCTTCGGTCTGGATCCCCATCAGTCGGGTGAGATCCTGCTGAACGGCAAAGCTGTCAATGTCAAACATGTCCAGGATGCCATCAACGAGGGTATCATCTATCTGTCGGAAGACCGGAAACTGGAAGGTCTGGTCCTGATCCGCTCGATCTGTGAGAACATCGGACTTCCGAACCTGAAGCGCTACAAAGGCTTCCTGCTCAACAAGAAAAAAGAGAGACAGGATGCGGAAGAAATGCGCGAAAAGCTCCGTATCAAAACACCGAATGTGGATTTCCCGGCGCAGAACCTGTCCGGCGGCAACCAGCAGAAGGTCGTTATCGCTAAATGGCTGCTGCAGGAACCGATGGTGTTCATCATGGATGAACCGACACGAGGCATTGATGTTGGCGCGAAGTATGAAATCTACAAGATCATGTGCGATCTGGCGGAAAGAGGCGCGGGTGTCATTATGATCTCCTCGGAACTTCCCGAGATCATCGGTATCTGCGACAGAACGCTCGTCATGGCGGAAGGCCGCGTCACGGGCGAAGTTATGCGCGAAGAATTTTCGCAGGAACGGATCATGAGTCACGCACTGGGAGGAGAATTGGCAAATGGCTAATAGCAAGAAAAAAGAATTTAATCTGGGAGAGTTTTACAGCAGGTTTGGTATCTTTATCATTTTCCTGATCATGTTCATCCTGTTTTCCATTCTTAACAAGAACTTTCTGTCAGGTATGAACGTGAGAAACATTGTCCGTCAGATCGTGGTTATCACGATCATGGCCTGCGGCGAGCAGCTGATGATCATCTGCGGCATGATCGACCTTTCCGCATCCCGCGTGCTGGCCTGTACGGGAACCCTGGCTGCCTACACCATGCTCAGGACGCATAACCTGCTCCTGTCCCTGCTTGTGGCGGTCGTCGTCGGTTTCCTCTTCGGCTGCTTCAACGGTTTCTTTATCGTCAGATTTGAAATCCCGCCCTTCATCGCGACACTGGCTTCCATGATGGTTGCGGAAGGTTTCATCATGACATTCACCGGCGGACAGAACTACTCCAATCTGGGCGATGCCTTCACATTCATCGGTCAGGGGTATATCGGGGCTGTTCCCTTCCCGGTCATCATCATGATCATCATACTGGTGATCACCTACTATCTGTTGTCCTGGACGCCGATCGGCCGGGGCATGTACGCGGTCGGCGGCAATACGGCAGCAGCCAAGGCCTCCGGTATCAATGTAGGCCTGGTGAAGTTTACGGCTGCAGCGTACGCGGGCGTCATGTCATCCATCGCAGGTATTGTCCTCATGTCCCGTATGAATTCCGGACAGCCTGCCGCAGCGATCTCTTATGAGATGGACGCCATCACAGCCGTTATCATCGGCGGTACTTCCATGAGCGGCGGTACCGGCACCATCATCAATACGATCGTCGGTTCTCTGATCATCGGTATCATCAAGAACTTCATGAACCTGCAGAACATCAACGCATCGCTTCAGAAGCTGGTTCTCGGACTCCTCGTCCTTGTCGCCGTTGTCATTGACAACCAGGTGCGCCGTTCCAGAAGCAGAGGCTGAGCTCAATGATCAAACCATGAAAAGCGATGGGCTTTACGGCTTTTCGTGAGGAGATATCCTGTAACCTGTCCACAAGCAATCTATCACTTATTTCTTGAAAGGAGATTTGACAATGAAAAACGCTAAATGGTTGACCCTCGCTCTTGCTGCAACGATGCTGCTTGCAGTGAACGTTCACGCAGAGGATTCCGAGACCGATATCATGGTTTCCAAAGCACAGATCGAGAAAGCTGCCGACGGCCTTGGCGCCTGGGAAGAAGCTTATGCCGACATTCCCGTAGCAGGCGAAGAGAGCTTCACCTGGGGCTACATCGACATGGGTTATGAAGACACCTTCACGACCAAGATCAGAAACACCTTCAAATACTATTGCCAGCTGAATTTCCCGAATGTCAAGATCCTTGAAGGCGACGGTGAAATGGACCCGAACATCCAGCTTCAGCTTGCCGAGAACTTCATCGCCCAGGGCGTGGACGCCATCATCATCGACCCGACAGACGCTGACGGCTGCGTCGGTATCGTAGATGTCTGCCAGGAATACAACATGCCGCTGGTCTGCGTCAATGCTCTTATCCACACAGATCTTCTGAACAACGGCATCGGCTTTGTCGGCTCCGACAACAGACAGGCCGGTGAGCTGGAAGCCAAGTGGATCATCGACAACATCGATGACACCGAGACAGTTTACATGTGCTATCAGAAGGGCCAGGAAGGCTATGACCACACCAGGCTTCGTGAAGAAGGCGTTTTCCAGACCCTGGATGAGGCCGGCTATAACTATGAGAACCTTGCCACACAGCTTTCCAACTACATGCGTGACAAAGCTATGAACAATGCTGAGGACTGGATCACCGCTTACGGCGAGCAGGTCACCTGCATCCCCTGCTGCAACGACGAGTCCGCTATGGGTACCCTTCAGGCTTACCAGGCTGCCGGCCTTGCTGAAAACGTCAAGATCCTCGGCATCGATGCCAACCAGGATGCTCTTCAGGAAGTCAAAAAAGGCACTCTGGCTATGACCGTATTCCAGAATGGTCTGGCTCAGGCTAAGTGGGCGGCTGCTTCCGCTTACGAAGCATGCCTCAATGGCACTGTTGAGACCAAGAGCGTTGACGTTCCGTTCGAGACTGTCGATGCGACCAATGTTGATGATTACATGGGATGATCTTCATCTGTAATATGTAAAGACGCTTGCGTCTTATCCCGCTTCTCCCCCCTGCTCCAGGGGGGAGAAGCGTTGCTTTAGGCATTTCGCCTGCCCTTTGGAAGATCTCTTTTCTTCCATGCTGTTCTCTCCTGCTTATTCTGTCAGGAAAGAACGATATGGAAGAGCAGAAATCAGTCGCATGAACATGGAAAGGAGAATTCAGATGCTGCAACTCGGTTTTAACGAAGCAACCTGCATGCAAAACTCCGACGTGGAAAATGATATCATTCTCTGCGGAAAATACGGATACGATGCCATCGAACTCAGGCTGGACATGCTGAAAGCGTTTTTCCAAAATCACAGTATGGAGGACCTGAAAGCGCTTCTTTCGGAAAACCACCTGAAGCCGTTTGCTCTCAATTCGATCGAAGACATCAATTTCTGTACCCCGCAGCAGTGGGAAGCCCTGAAAGAACTGTTTTTATTTGCCTGCGACACGGCCTCGCAGATCGGTAATCCGTATCTCGTTGTCGTTCCGACAGCCACAAAGGCCTGGAATACGCACACGGAAAATGAAGTGACAAAAGACAGCATCCGTGTCCTGAACGAACTGGCGGATCTTGCGAAGCCATACGGCGTGAAGCTTGCCTTCGAGCCGATCGGTGACAGGCGCTGGTGCTGCAACTCCCTGCGTCATGCCACAGAGATCATCCGGGAAGTAAACCGGGATGATGTGGGACTTGTCGTTGACTGCATCAACTTCTATATGCACGATAAATGCGCGGATCTGGAGTCGATCCGGAAGATCCCTGAGGGGAAGCTGTTTGTCTATCATATCAACGACTGCGAAGACCTTCCGCTCGGAGACCTGGATCACTGTCACAGAATCATGCCCGGCATGGGATGCATCCCTGTCGACAGGATCAGCCGCGCGGTTCAGGATGCCGGATATCATGGTCCGGCCTGCCTGGAGCTGTTCCGTCCCCAGTACTGGGAGATGAAAGCGGAGGATGTGATCCGTCTTGGCGCGGAGTGCTGTACGCCGTTCATCAGCTGAAAACGGCTTTCTTTTCTGAAAACCTTTCGCGGCCAGGATAAAAGCAAGAAATTCAAATTTATTCCCGGGTATAAGGAAAAACAGGGCAAAAGCAAGCAAGAATAATATAGTAAAGCCCCATCATTCATGATACATTAACGTCATAAAGAGACAGGATATACAAAAACAGACAGGTGTTATCACCGTTTTTGTTCAAATTTTCACTTACAAAGGCATAATGCAGAAAGGAGTTCTATCACTATGAGCAACTGGAATTTGCCTGCAAAAGGCGGCCACATGGAAGCACAGGATGGCATTTACTATCAGAACATGACAACCAAGATGGTCGCTGAGAGGCTCAAGAAAAACGATGTCCTGCTTCTCCCGATCGGCTCCACCGAGAATCACGGACCGTCCGCTCCGTACGGCGAGGATACCTATCTGGATACCCGCCTTTGTGAGCTGGTCGCGGAACGCACCGGCTGTACGGTAGCGCAGCCCATCTGGTACGGTTCCCATCCCTATCACCACCTCGGACAGAAGGGCACGATCATGATCCCGGAGAAGGTCCTGGCAGACTACATCGCCTATGTGCTCGCAGGCTTCTGGAACACCGGCTTCCGCAAGATCATCATCGTCAACGGCCACGGCCAGGACTATGTGATCCCGCTTGCCATCCACACCTTCGGCAAAAAATGGCAGGTGCCGGGCATTATCCTTTATACCCACTTCTGGAACTGTGCCGGTGAAGAAATGTATACCAAAGACAAAGGCGGCCCGTACGACGCTCCTTTCGTACACGCGGACGAAGTTGAGCAGAGCTGGTGTCTGGAGCTCTTCCCGGAATTCATCCATATGGAAGACGCCATCAAGGTCGACAAGGCGCCTCTTCTCCCGCCGGGACACATCAACACCTCTGCCGAGGACGGCGCCGGCCCGATCAAGTGGTACAACGCGTTCGGTTCCTGCGGCATGGAATGCATCTGCCAGCCCGAGGGCGTCATCGGCGATGCCACAATGGCGGATGGGAATAAGGCCAAGGCCGGTGTCGAGAGAACACTTGATTACCTGACAAAGCTTGTCAACGATATTCTGGAGAAATATCCTGCCGGTACGCTTCCGCCCATCGACATGATGACACAGCGCAACCGTGAAGATATTGAAGCCGTTATTAAGGGACCCAACGAGCCCGGCGGACGTCATATCTACACACTGGCTTATTAATCCGCATTCAAAAACAGTCAAACAGATAAAAACACACAGAAAGGAAAAAACTATGGAAAACCGCCCCACCAAATGTAAAGCTGCCTTTATGCATGGTCCTTTTGATCTTCGTATTGAAGAGATCGAGCTTCCGCCTCTGAAACCCAACCAGGTTCTGATCAAGCTCCGCGCCTGTGGTATCTGCCAGTCTGACGTTGAGTGCTTTGAAGGCAAGTCCGCCGAAGGCCGCTATGACATCGCTCCCTATACCCCGGGTCACGAGTGGGTAGGAACCGCTGTAGAGATCGGCAGTGAATGCAGCTCCGTCAAGGTTGGTGACAAGGTCGTCGGCGACTGCGTCCTTCCGTGCCATCAGTGCGCGAACTGCAAGGACGGCAAGATGTCTTCCGCATGCCTGAACATGCGTGAAGTCGGTTTCCGTCCGGACTCTCCCGGAGGCTTCGGCGAATACATGATCCTTGAGGAAGCCTATACTCATGTGATCCCGGATGACTGGTATGATGAGATCGGCATCTTTGTCGAGAACTTCAACGTCGGTTACTGGGGCGTATGGGGCAACAAGTGTGATCCCGATGCTTCCGATGACTGTGTCATCATCGGCGGCGGCCCGATCGGCTGCTCCGCTGCTATGGTCTGCAAGACCTCCGGCGCTACCGTCATCGTGATCGATCCGGTTGAAGCACGCCGTGAGAACGCACTGAACTACGGTGCCGACTACGTGGTCGATCCGACTGCCGGCGACGTGGAAGAACAGATCAAGGCTCTGACAAAGGGCAGAGGCGCTTCCGTCGTGATCGAGTGCTCCGGCAACGACATCGGCATTGCTTCTCTCTTTGATATCGCAGGCCATTCCGCCCGCGTCGGCTGTATCGGACACTCCATCGGCCGCAAGGTCCCGGTTGAGATCGGCAAGACGATCTGGAAGACCCTGCACATTGCAGGCTCAGGCGGAACAACCAACTGGTTCCCGAGGACCATCCGTTTCATGTCCAAGATCAAGGACACCTATGATTTCAAGGCACTGGTCTCCCACTACTATCCGTTCGAGCAGCTGGCCGAGGCCATGGAGATGGCACAGAACAAGGAAGTCGCAAAGAAGGTCATGCTGACTTTCCCGGAATGATGCCGGAATAAAAGAAAAAAGAACACAGACAACGTGAGCCGGGGATCCGTTCCCCGGCTCGTTTTATGCCTGTTCTCTAATGCCTGTTCTCTTCTGTTGCTCAGATCCGGTATCCGACGCTCTTCAGATAATCGACGCTGGCCTTCACATCCCGCAGGGATGTCTCCTGATTGCGCGGATCCCGTTCCTGCTCTATGGTGATATAACCGCTGTACCCGATCTCCTCCAGCGCTTTTTTGATGGCCGGATAATCAAGCGCTCCGGTGCCCACAGGGCACATGGTCCCTTCACCGCAGCCGTCAAAGAAACGGATGTGTTTGTTCAGTACAGCTTCATAGACCTCCTGGTTCACATCCTTGAAATGGACGTAATCCATCCTGTCGGCATATTTCTTCAGAAAAGTGACCGGATCCATTCCGCCGTAATACAGATGTCCGGTATCGAGCACCAGTCCGGCCGTTTCTTTCGGAATATCCTGCACAAACCGTTCAATCTCATCCGCATACTCGATATAGGTACCCGAATGGGGATGGATCAGCGGCCGTACGCCCCAGCTGTTTGCCCGTTCACAGACGGCGCGGACATGGCCGATAAACTGTTTCCACTCGGCATCATTCATCCGGGGTGCCCGGTCCGGATGACCGGCGTTGTAATCGCGCTCGTCATGTCCCCAGTCCATCACCGTCATATAGGGAGTCGGATACCGCTGCCCTTCCAGCACCGGCAGCTTCGGAAGCCTCTCATCCGTGATCAGACGGCAGATATTGTCCACCGCTTCCAGTACAGACGGCTGATTTGCCGGATCCACCAGATCGTGGAAGATCGTGCCGGCAATGATCGCCAGATCATTCTTCTTAAGCTCCGCCGCCACCACTTCGGCATCGATCGGCAGATAGCCGTAGGGTCCCAGTTCAATGGCACGGTAACCGGCCTGGTGCGCTTCCTGCAGCACCTTTCTCCAGGGCGGCAGATATGGATTTTTCGGGTCATCCACGCCCCAGCTGGCCGGAGCACCGCAAATATGCATAGGCATTCTCTTCATCCTCCTTCCTGTTATCCTGCAGCGGCACTGTTTAAAAGTCCACCCAGATACTGCCTTTATCCGCAGACTCGACACACTTTTCAAGCCATTTCATACCCTGTGCGCCTGCATGAACATCGGGATACCAGAAATCGCCATATTCGGCCTTAGCATTCTCCGCAGCAGCCATGGCAACCGCAAACCGCCGGTACAGATTGCTCCATGCCTCGAACAGGCCTTCCGCATGTCCTCCCAGAAGACGGTCTTCCACACGCGCTTCCGGATACAGATAGCCTGCGCCTCTTTCCAGTGTGCGAACCGGCTCCCCCTCGATCTCGTAACTCATCTGGTTGGGATGTTCGTCATCCCACTCGATGGAGGCTTTTGAACCGACCACACGGATTTTGTGACCGTGTCTGGCACCGCAGTTGATGGAGCTTGACCAGCAGTAAACCTGGGCCCCCTCCTGAACATGCTCGGTGCCTTTCAGGTTCATGACCGTGAACGCGTTGTCCTCCAGCTGTCTTCCCTCCACAAAAGACTGCCTTGTGCACATCAGATTCCTGATCTCCATATCGGGAATCATCGCCTCAATGAGGTAGAAGGGATGTGTGCCGACATCCGCCATGGCGAATGATATTCCTGCCTTAGCCGGGTCAAAACGCCACTTTGCAGCCTGGTTCGTCTCCTCCAGTTTAACATTGTATGCACCGAAAGCAAAGCTCATATTGATGATCCTGATCTGCCCGAGATCTCCATGTCTGATCATCTGGCGCGCCTGCTGGATCATCTGGTGTCCGGAATAGCCATAAGTCATGCCGACGATCCTGTGGCGCTGTGTCGCAAGGGCAACCAGCTCCTCCGCCTCCTTTGTGGTAAAACACAGCGGCTTCTCACACACAACATGCAGACCGGCTTCCAGCGCAGCCTTGCAGATGGTGTAATGCGTGCCGTTCGGCGTCGCGATCGAAACAGCTTCTATCCCATCCTCCCGCTTTGCTTCTTCGGCAAACATGGTCTGATAATCCGGATAACAGCGATCGGGTGAAAGACCCAGCTCATCGCCGAATGCCATCCCTCTCCCGGGATCAATGTCGAAAGCGCCTGCCATCAGTTTGAAATTGTTGTCACGTGTTGCGGAAGATCGATGGATATATCCGATCTGGCTCCCCCTGCCGCCGCCTACCATACCCCAGCGGATGGAATGGTCAATCACCTTTGCACCGTTAATCATCGTATTCTGTCCTCCTTCTGTTCTGTGAATTAGTGCAGGTCATGTAAAAAAGTTCCGGAAGGAAGCCGGCGTCTGGCCGGTTCTTTCCCTGAAGACCCTGATAAAATGAGAAGTGTCCGTAAATCCGCACTGCTCTGCGACATCCGCAACCGGAAGCCTGTCAAGGGCAAGCAGCTGTTTGGCTCTGTTGATGCGGGCTTCCATCATGTAATCATACGGCGTCTGTCCGGTTTCCCTGCAGAACAGCCGTGAGAAATAGCTTCTGCTCAGGCCTGCAAAATCCGCAACGTCATTGATTTTCAGCCGTTCCGAGACATGATCGTTCATGAAGTCCAGCGCCTTCCTGATCGGTCCGGAAAGCGTCAGCTGATGATCCCTGATCATCCAGGTAAAAAGGGAATGAAACAGCAAAGAAATTTCATAATCATCCGGAAGCGGTTCCTCCAGTTCCTTCATCATTCGTTCCAGCACGCTCTTTACACGTCCCTGAACCCTGAAGGTATTTCCCCAGTTCCCGGCAATCAGGTCATAATACGCCTCGGAAATATCTCCTTCAAAGATCAGCTCCCACTTCTCAACACGGTCAGTCAGAGACCCATACTGATGAGGTCTGCGAAAATCAAGCAGGATTGCTTCGTTTTCCGAAACGGTTACTGTCCGGTCCTCATAAGCAAAAGCCATCTTCCCGCTGATCACATAGATCAGGGAAAAATAGTCGAGGTATTCCCGTTTTACCTGATAGCTCCGGTCACAAAGGTATCTCCCGCTCCAGGCCGCATGGATCAGATGTTTCCGGGCAAATTCGTTGGCACTGTGAAACCCTCTGCCGCTTTTCTGAAGAATGCCGGTTTCCCTGTTGATCAGAATCGTTTCTTCCTTGTTTTTTTGCATGTCTGATCACCTCTGCTTTTCTGATCCGGGATCCGGACCGCCCTCTTCATCCGGGCACATGCATTTTTGTGACCTGTTTTCACTTCACAGACAGTCATATGCCCGATGATGATGACATCAGTTATGTCCCGAAATCGGCAAACAATACAGTCAATTTTCCTTTGTTCCGTTCCTGTAATACCGTTTTTCTGTATATGTTTGCCAATATTATACTATGCTGTTCAGACCCGGTGAATTCATGTTTGTGACCTAAAATATTCTCTTTGTGCTCCCGTGTAAGATTCTGCTTGCTGATAATGTCGCATAATAGTATCATTAAATCGTATTTGCGGGTACAATTTTATCAAGGAGGTACACCCATGGCTTTTGAGACAGAACAGTCCCTTAAGGGAATCGAGCTTTTCAGAGAGCAATACCTGTACAGGCATCCGCCTGTATCTGAAATGAATTATACCCTGGACTTCACGGACGAAGAGATCTCGCTTCTCAGATCACTGGCTGAACATGTCGCCCGCATCGCCGATACCGATGCCATGAAAGAGAAAGCCGGACGCTGGACCGCGCTTCATGACCTGAAGGATAACACGCCGGTCATATTTGTTGATCCGGAGAACGGATGGAATGAGGTCATGACCAATGATGTCATCCGCTGCAGGAACCAGCTTGCCAGGACCTGGGAGAATATGCTCCGGAAAGACATCTTTTCAGCAGAGATGATACAGGATGACCGGGTGATCACAAGAAACTTCAATGTCCCTTACTTCTGGACAGGCAACGACTTCGGGATCCGGCCGAAGATCGAGCACTCGTCCGTGAAGGGCGGCGCCTATCATATCTCTGCTGCCATTGAAGACTATGAGGAGGACTTTCAGAAACTCTCCTTCCCCCGGCTTTCCGTCGACTGGGACAAGAGTCATGAACTGCTGGACTATGCGAACAAAGTCTTCGGCGGCATTCTTAACTGCCGCCTGAATATGAAATGGCAGTGGGACGATTCGTTCCTGGATCGTTTTGTGGAACTTCGGGGTATGGAAGACTTCATGTGTGATTTCGTGGCTGAGCCGGAGTGGGTGACCACCATGATGACGTTTATTACAGACGGTGTCATGAAGCGCTTTGACTGGCTTGAAGAGCAGGGACTTCTGTCACTGAATAATGATGAAACATACCTTGGCACCGGCGGTCAGGGTTTCACGACAGACCTTCCGGCTTCTGACTTTGGGGGAAAGGTGCGCACCCGGGATATGTGGGGAATGATGCAGGCCCAGGAAACGGTTTCCGTCAATCCGGATCACTTTGGCGAATTGATCCTTCCGCATTTCAAGAGACTGGCATCACGGTTCGGACTGGTACA
This sequence comes from Lachnospiraceae bacterium, assembly GCA_017652545.1. The sequence goes on along the minus strand of JAGCAV010000200.1, from coordinate 2,160 downwards.
CTACGGGTGCTGTGAACCGTATGATCCGCGCTGGAAATACGTGAAGGAAATTCCGAATCTGCGGCATGTTTCCGTGTCGCCGTGGGCGAAGTTCGACACAGTCCCGGAGCTGCTGGGGACGAACTATGTGGCCAGCGTCAAGCTGAAGCCGACGCCGCTGGCGATGCCGGACATGAATGAGGATGTGGTACGCCGTGACTGCCGCCGGGCGGTCGAGGAGACCTATGGCGGAATATGCGAATTTATCATGAAGGACAATCACACGATCGGAGGGAATCCGGATCATCTGATCCGATGGACACGGATCATGCGGGAAGAAATCGACAGAAGGTACGGCTGATGCCTGCGTTATTGCAATTATCGCGTTTTTTCTGTATGATGGTATTGAGGTCTTCAACATGTGCCGTCCGGACTGTGCCAGCCGCCCGGTCAGCCGAAGAATGCCTCTGTTTCGTTGAGCGGAAACCTGTTCGCAGACAGGACGTTCCAGGGATTAGAGAAGGAGGATGTTTCACCCATGGCAAAAAACAGAGAACAGCTTGTGCTTGACGTGATCAGGCGCAAAAACACAAACTATCTTCCGAGCGTCGTTAATTTCGCAAATCTGAGAAAAAAGATGGAATGTGCTGCCTACCTGGGCATCACCGATGAAGCGGAATACGATGAGTATCTTGGAAACCACTATCGCTTCACATACACCACGGACGATGCCTGCGGCAACGGTATGGATGACACGGAGAAGGTACAGCTTGCCCTGTCCTCCGGCAGGGCTCATGAGCTTCCCAACGGCCATTATGTGGATCCCTGGGGCATGGAGTACGATCCCCACGCAACCAGCTACTTCAATTACGGACATCCCCTGGCTGAGGTGGCGGATGATCCGGAAGTGCTGGAAAACTTCAGGGCGCCTGCCCTGGATGACATGGACCTGCAGTTCAGATATGCCCAGGAGGATCTGAAGAACTCCGAAGGCAAAGTCCTTTGCGTCCTGTCCGGCTACAATGGGATCTGGGAGAAGACCTATGACATGATGGGGCTTGAAAACTTCATGATCACACTCATGGAGGAACCGGAGATCATCGACCGTCTTTTCAGAATCGTGACGAATTATAAGATCGAGATCGCGAAGGAAACCGTCAAACGGGGATTCAAGCTGGGGCATCACGGGGATGACCTCGGGACACAGACTTCCACCTTCTTCTCTGAAGATGTGTTCGTCACCTACCTGAAGCCCAGGCTCAGGGAACTGTTTGATGTCTACCACAGCGCGGGCATCCCGGTGCAGATGCACAGCTGCGGAAAGATCTCCGCCTTCATCCCGCACCTGATCGATATCGGTCTGGATGTGCTCGAACCTGTTCAGCCGGTCATGGATCAGGAGTTCCTGAAGCGTGAATACGGAAAGGACCTGATCTTCTACGGCGGTGTGGACACCCAGAAACTGCTTGCCTTCGGTACCCCTGAAGAGGTCTATGAGGGCACCCTCAGAACCATCGACATTCTCGGAAAGGGCGGTGGTTATATCGCCGGCCCTGCCCAGGAGATCATGGACAATGTTTCACCTGCCAACGTGGATGCGCTGGTACGTGCCATCCGTCATGTGCGGGGTGACTGATCACGCCGCTCCTTTCTGTAACTTCAAAAGTTCTGAAAAAAAGGCCTGCGGCAGTTTGCCGCAGGCCACTTTTCTGATTGACTGGATCATCATTCTGTGTATCTTTTCAGATCTGCGGCATCGGCTCCGGCCTCTCAAAAGTGGATGTGATCCGGATATACCGATGTTCCCTTGCGGATACAAGGATCGCCTCCCCGACCTCAAGCGCATGCAGTGCCATGGCGCCGTCTGCGCGTCCTTTGCGCCTTTCCTGTATGGCCCGGGCCATATCCACCAGCCCGATCCCCCGGTTATTCGTCACATAGCTTGTCGCGCCAAACGGGTGCTTCACCTGTGCAATATCCCAGGGGATTTCCTCATCTCCTTCCAGGCGGGGCATGTTCTTCCAGCGATATGTCTCCTGGTCTTTTACAAGCGTATCACCGCCGAACAGGTTCGGTCCCGCATTCGGGTCCTCCTCCGCAATGGTCAGGGTCGCCTTCGTCCCGTACAGTTCCAGGCGCGGCATGACAGAATCCCACGCGTCCCACATCATCGTGTAGTTG
>JAGCAV010000199.1 GCA_017652545.1 Lachnospiraceae bacterium | reverse complement strand
TGGCTGAAGGTGAAGGAAGCGGATATCCTGGCGGGAAGCCCCGGCAGATGCGCGGGAAAGCTGGAAAAACTTGCCCGGACAAAGGCTATGTACGAAAAGGCGGTCAGGGACGGGGCTCCGATCGTGATCAAAGACCTGGCAGTGACCGGCAGGGATTTGATCGCCGACGGCATGCAGCCGGGAAAAGCGATGGGCGTTGTCATGGAAGCGCTGCTGGATGAGGTCCTGGAGGAACCGTCACGGAACGAAAAAGTCTATCTGATCAGCAGGAGCCGAAGCCTGCGTCAGGCATGACTTGCACGGGAAGCCCGACAGGGGTATAATCAGAAAATCTTAAAGAGGAATAAGGAGTTGCCCAATGAAATTTATTTCTACACCTGTGAAAGGCATGCAGGATTTTCTTCCCGGAGACATGCGTCTGAGGCAGCATGTCCTGGAACTGATACGCAGGACCTATGCCACGTACGGCTTCGAGGAAATCGAGACGCCTGCCATGGAGCACATTGAGAATCTGACCGGAAAGATCGGCGGAGAGAATGAAAAGCTGATCTTTAAGGTAATGAAGAGGGGACGTGAGCTGGAGAAGGGGCTCGAAAGCGGCGAGATCGCGGACAGCGCCCTGCGGTATGACCTGACAGTTCCGCTTGCCAGGTATTACGCGAACAACCGGAATGAACTTCCGACACCGCTCAAATCGCTGCAGATCGGAAATGTATGGCGGGCGGATAAACCCCAGAAAGGCAGGTTCCGCCAGTTCACGCAGTGTGATATCGACATCATCGGAGACGGTTCCGCCATGGCTGAGATCGAGCTGATCGCTGCCACATCCGGCATGCTCACCCGCATTTTCTCCGAGGTCGGGATCAGTGAATTTACGGTTCATATCAATGACCGCAGGATCCTGCGCGGGATGGCCAAAGCGGCAGGCTTTGATGAGGAAAGCTTTGACGATGTCTTTATCATCCTGGACAAGATGGATAAGATCGGTCTGGACGGCGTAAAGGAAAGCCTGCTTGAAAAGGGATTTGACGCTTCGGCCGTGGAAGCATACACGGGTATGTTCCGGATGATCACCCCGGACCTGGCATGCGCGGATTTTGTCGCAAATACCTGCGCCGCATGTATCGACGGGAAGGTCCCCGAAAATATGGATCTGATCATGCGCGGCGTTTCGGGAATGACGGCACCGGGTGTCAGCCTGGTCTTTGATCCCACGCTTGTGCGGGGAATGTCATACTATACAGGGACCATCTTTGAGATCACCATCGACGGCTATAACTTTTCAATCGCCGGCGGCGGACGCTATGATGAGATGATCGGCCGCTTTTCCGGGCAGAACGCACCGGCCTGCGGATTCTCCATCGGATTTGAAAGGATCGTAACGATTCTCAAAGACCTGAACTGGAAGGAAGAGAAGGGTTCCGGAGATAAGATCGCGCTGCTGGTGGAAGAGAAAGCAGGGGCAGAAAAGATCCTGGCGGCTTTTGAAGAGGCGACCCGTCTGAGGGCGGAGGGAAATACGGTAACGGTCCAGCCGCTTAAGAAAAATGCCAAGTTTCAGGTGGAGACGCTGGAAAGAAACGGGTATACGGATATCAGAAAGATATTTGCCCGCTAAACAGGCTTAAAACGGGGGTTTTTGCCTTGACAAAGCACACTTTTTCCTATATATGTAGTGATAGGTTTTTTGACCTGGGAAACATTAAAAAGAATTTTGAGGAGGATTTATTCCATGAACAAGACAGAACTGATCGCAGCTGTTGCTGAACAGGCGGAACTTTCCAAAAAAGATGCAGAAAAGGCAGTCAAGGCTTTTACTGAGGTAATCGCAGCAGAGCTTAAGAAGGGTGAGAAGGTTCAGCTGGTCGGCTTCGGTACCTTCGAAGTTTCCGAGAGAGCAGCCAGGGAAGGCCGCAATCCGCAGACCGGAAAGAGCATGAAGATCAAGGCTTCCAAGAATGCCAGATTTAAAGCCGGCAAGGCCCTTAAGGACAGCCTGAACTAAGAGAAACGGTGAGCTGAAAAATTTAATATGAGTTTTCTCAATACCGTACATAATTTCAGATTTCGATAATGAAAAGGCAGAGGGATAATCCTCTGCTTTTTTAGCCAATCGGATATGATGTTTGAAAATAATTAATAAGGGAAAAATAAGGGAAAAAATAAGGGGAAAAATAAGGGGAGAAATGTCATGAAAACTCCGAAGTCAGTATTGCTTCTGCTGACCATGGTCATGGTCTGCGCCTTCCAGACAAAGGCTGACGCAGGTCCGGCGCTTTCCAGGACCAGCGCTGCCATTTATGTCGGCGACACCGTAAACCTGAATATAAAACACAGGAATGGAAGAAGCGTCTCATGGAAATCAGGCAACACAGGCATTGCAACGGTCAATGCAGCCGGCATAGTGAGAGGGAAAAGACCCGGAAGCACGACGATCACGGCAACTGTAGGCAGATCACATCTTAAATGCACTGTGTCGGTAAAGACTGCGCCATACGGGATCAAATTCGAAAAATGGGACAAAGCAGCCCGGAATGCGATCAAGACGATTCTTCTGTTCAGAGAAAAAGGGTATCCGGATGGAACCTTTTTCAACAATTCGATCCGGTATGAATGGAACAGCGGCATCTGCAGGGGTGGTTTCGGCTGCGCAGCTTTCGCCTACATGCTCTCCGATGCTGTATTCGGGCACAGACCGGGAAGGATCGTGCGAAACACGAATTCTCTTCGCCCGGGCGATATCATCCGGTATGATGTCCATTCTGTGATCGTACTGGACGTGAACGGAAATGACGTGACCGTGGCGGAGGCCAATGTAAACAAAGCGGTCAGGTGGGGCCACGTGTACCCCAAAGCCGGCGATCCCAACCTGCCTTTCAGCTTCGTCATAACAAGGTGGTAAATGAATCTGCATATATGAGAACAGGAATGAAATCATATGAGACTTGACAAATATCTGAAAATTTCCCGTCTCATCAAGCGCAGGACCGTCGCGAATGAAGCCTGCGATGCGGGAAGAGTGAGCGTGAACGGAAAAGTGGCAAAGGCTTCACAGAACGTGGCCGAAGGCGATATCATTGAGATCGCCTTCGGCACGAGAAATGTGAAGGTCCAGGTGCTGGATGTGCAGGAGACAGTCAGAAAGGAAGAGGCAAAGGAACTGTTCCGGTATCTGTAAGCGGCATACATCTTACAGTCCGGACCGGTTCCGGATATGTTTACAGGCTAAAGTTTTACAATTGTGTTAAATGTGCATGAAACTGCTTGCAAACGCCGGAAAAAGAGTCTAGACTGAAAATAGTATTTTAAAAAGGGGATTATGCGCACATGGCATCCAGACAGAAAAAGAAGGCCAGCTCCGGCAATCGCGCAGGCATGGTCGTCATAGGGGCGGTGGTAACGCTGCTGATCGCGGTGCTGCTGGTGCAGAGCAACCGGCTGAAGAAGAAGATCGATCAGTTCCAGGCCTCAAATACAGTGCTGGCTGAACAGATACAGGAAGAAAAAGAACGCAGCGCGGAACTGGAAAACCTTCCCGATTATGTCAAATCGAACGAATACATTGAGAAGGTGGCCAGAGAAAAGTTCGGGCTCGTTTATGAGGATGAGATCATATTCAAACCGGAGCAGTAGGAAGGTGATGCAGGATGAGAATGCATCACCTTTTATTATCTTTTATGATCGCAGAGGAAATCCCGTAAAACATGGTGCTTTGCGGGACCGGAGGGCGGCCGGAAGGTCATACATATGGAGCGACTGGAAATGCAGGTGTTTTCCTATATGGAAGCACATGATATGATCGGAGAGGGAGAGACGGTCTGCGCGGCTGTCTCCGGCGGGGCGGATTCGGTGTGCCTGCTCTTTCTCCTGGCGGCGTACCGCCGCAGAAGACAGTTTACTTTGCGGGCAGTCCATGTGGAACATGGGATCCGGGGTGAGGAGAGTCTGGAGGATGCCCGGTTCGTGGAGGCGCTGTGCGCTTCGCTTGAGATACCGCTGCTGGTACAGCATGTGCAGGCGGTCAGATACGCGGATGAACAGCGGCTGTCCCTGGAGGAGGCTGCCAGGAACCTGCGTTACCAGGTATTTGCAGGACTGACTGACCGGAAGCATTCCGTGCGGATCGCCCTGGCTCATCACAGAGAAGACCAGGCGGAGACGGTGCTCTTCAATCTCGTACGGGGGACCGGCCTGCAGGGGCTTGGCGGCATGAGGCCGGTTCGTGATGTGTATATCCGTCCCCTGCTGGAGACCGGCAGAGAGGAGATCAGGGCGTATTTAAGATCCGGCGGATACACCTGGCGCGAAGATCCGAGCAATGAGGATACGGCGTATACCAGGAACATGATCCGGCACAGGATCCTGCCGCTGCTTACGGAAAACGTGAACCTGCAGGCAGCTTCCCATATCTGTGAAGCCGCCGGATACGCCGCGGATGCCGCGGCATACCTGGACAGGCAGGCGCAGCGGTTCGCGAAGCAGCACATGCGGGAAAAGGACGGCCGGGTGATCCTGGAAACTGACCCTCTCCGCAAAGAGGAGCGGATCATTCGTGAATATGTGCTGCGCCTGGCTGTGGCCGCCGCCCGCGGGGGGACCGGCCTGAAGGACATCGGAGCGGTCCATATCAGAGACCTGGATGCCCTCGTATTCAAGCCCAGGGGCAAACATCTGGATCTTCCGGGATATCTGAAAGCCCTCAGAGTGGAACGGACGCTGGTTCTCGGCGTTGAAAGAGAATGATAAAAAAACACTTCCGCCTGTTGCAGGCGAAGCTTATGTGATATACTGAGAAAACTTAAGAACAAGCAGGGACGTATCCCGGATGAGGAGGAGACATGAAGGAAAACGTCAGTATACTGATCTCACAGCAGGAACTGGAAGCGCGCATAGAGAAGATGGCGGAGCAGATCAACCGGGATTATGAGGGGGAAAGCGTTCACCTGATCTGTATCCTGAAAGGAAGTGCCTTCTTTACCTGTGAGCTGGCCAAGCATCTGGATATTCCGGTTACGATGGATTTTATGGCTGTGAGCAGCTATGGAAGCCAGACGAAGTCCAGCGGCGTCGTCAGGCTGATCAAGGACCTTGACGAACCCATTGAGGGAAGAAACGTGATCGTGATCGAGGATATCATCGATTCCGGAAGGACGCTGTCATATCTGCTGGACAATCTTTCCGGGCGCGGCCCGAAAACACTCAGGCTCGCGGCTTTGCTGGACAAACCGGACAGGCGTGTGACCGATGTGGGTGTGGACTACACGGGCTTTGTCATTCCGGATAAATTCGTTGTCGGGTTTGGACTGGATTTCGATCAGAGATACAGGAACCTGCCGTATATCGGGGTGATGAGTTTTGAAGAGTGAAAAAGTCATGATAAAACGGCCGGCGGCCGCTGCAGACAGGAAGGTAGTATAAAGGCTTGAAAAGAGAAGTAAGAAATTTTCGCAGCATTATATTTTATGTGATCCTTGTGGCGTTGTTCCTTGTGATGGTCTACGGACTGAAGGAAACGCTGAGCGGCAAGCAGTCACTCACATACAGGGAATTCCAGGAACTGCTGAATCAGGACCAGGTGGTCAGCGTCAACATTACGCAGAATAAGGAAGTGCCTACAGGTATCCTGACGATCCTGCAGATGGACGGGATGACGCAGACTCTGTATGTGTCCGATGTGGTTGCTGTGCAGGAAATGCTCTCGGAATATGAGGTCCAGGTGACGGTGGAGGATGTGACGAAGGATTCGCTCTTCGTGACGACCTTCCTTCCGATCCTGCTGATGGGTGTGCTGATCATGTTTTTTATCGGCATGTCCAACCGCCAGATGGGCGGGGGAAGCAGGATGATGAATTTCGGACGCAGCCGGGCGAAGATGTTCTCGCCGGACGCGAGAAGGATCACATTTGCCGATGTGGCCGGACTGCATGAGGAAAAAGAGGATCTGCAGGAGCTGGTCCAGTTCCTGAAAGAGCCGCAGCAGTTCATCCGGGTAGGTGCCCGCATTCCGAAAGGCGTGATCCTGGTAGGCCCGCCCGGAACGGGTAAGACACTTCTGGCCAGGGCGGTGGCCGGGGAAGCCGGTGTTCCCTTCTTTTCGATCTCCGGATCGGATTTTGTGGAGATGTTCGTCGGCGTCGGCGCTTCCAGGGTCAGGGATCTGTTTGAGGAGGCCAAGGCACATCAGCCCTGCATCATCTTTATCGATGAGATCGATGCCGTTGCCAGACGCAGGGGAACCGGCATGGGCGGCGGTCATGACGAGCGTGAGCAGACACTCAATCAGCTGCTGGTCGAGATGGACGGTTTCGGCGTCAACGAAGGCATCATTGTCATGGCGGCAACCAACCGGGTGGATATTCTGGATCCTGCGATCCTGCGTCCGGGACGGTTTGACAGGCAGATCGGCGTGAGCCGGCCGGACATCAAAGGCAGGGAAGCCATTCTTGGCGTACACGCGAAAAACAAGCCCCTTGGCGAAGATGTGGATCTGAATAAAACAGCCAGGACGACGGCAGGCTTTACCGGGGCAGATCTTGAAAACCTGATGAACGAGGCTGCCATCGGGGCAGCAAGGGAGCACAGGGAATACATTCTGCAGAAGGATATCGACAAGGCCTTTATCAAGGTGGGCATCGGTACCGAAAAAAAGAGCAAAGTCATGTCCGAGAAGGAGAAGCGGATCACGGCCTACCACGAATCCGGACACGCGATCCTGTTTCATCTTCTTCCTGATGTGGGACCCGTGCATACCGTTTCCATCATACCGACCAGTACAGGCGCTGCCGGGTATACCATGCCGCTGCCGGAACGGGACGAGATGTTCAACACCCGCAATCAGATGCAGCAGCATATCGTTATGAGTCTGGGCGGCCGGGTGGCGGAGGAGCTGGTGATCGGTGATGTGACCACCGGCGCTTCCCAGGATATCAAGCAGGCTACAGCGATGGCAAGGTCCATGGTCACAAAATTCGGCATGTCGGAGAAGATCGGCCTGATCAACTATGAGCAGGGGGACGATGAGATCTTTATCGGCCGTGACCTGGCACATACCAGGGCATACGGCGAGCAGGTGCAGGCGGAGATCGATGAGGAAGTCAAGCGGATCATCGATGAAGCTTACCGGAAAGCCCGGGAACTGATCGAAACCCATGTGGATGTGCTGCACCGGAGCGCAGCGCTGCTGATCGAAAAGGAAAAGATCTCACGGGAGGAGTTCGAAGCGCTGTTCGGGGAGGCATAAGGGGACACACGAAAAGCAGACATGTACATTGTGCACAAAACAAGACATCGTTTTTTGTGAACTTTGTGCAGACTTATTTTGGCCTCTGTGTTATGATACTACATGTAAACCCCCCAATACATTATATCGTTTTTGCTACACCCAAAGAAATACCTTCTCCAAAAAAGACAGCGCAAGCTGTCTTTTTTATCGTTTAAGAGGATTCTTTGCCTTTCCCGTATGATCCGTCGCCCTCCGGCGGCGGACTTTGTTATTGCAATAAGGAAAGGATTCAGATATAGTAAAGCATAGTGTGCTGAGTGGAGATGATCAGAAGATGAGCAACAGAGAATACGAGCATGTCCTGTGCGTAGCCAAATATATCATGCAGATGCGTCCGGTCTTTAATGCCCAGGCGCTTTTTTCCGATGAGACCAGACAGTATGTCTCCCCGATGGAACCCGAAAGCGGTGAGGAAGTCACGATCCGCTTCCGCACGGCTGCCAGCAACGTTGATGAGGTCTACCTGATCAGCGGGCCGCTTCGTGTGAAGATGAGTTTCGAGAAGACGGCGGGAAGCTTTGACTATTACACGGTGAAGGTCAGACTCGGATGGGAGCTGTTCCGGTATTATTTTGAGATCAGGAGCGGACGGATCTACTGCTTTTACAATAAATGCGGCGTGACGCGTGACCTTTCGGAAAGCCATGCCTTTTCCATATGCCCGGGATTCCATACCCCGGACTGGGCAAAAGGCGCAGTGATGTATCAGATCATGATCGACCGCTTCCGCAACGGAGACCCGGACAATGATGTGCTCGACAACGAGTACAGCTATATCGGGGAAGGGTCGGTCCGGGTGACCGACTGGAACAAGCGGCCTGCCTCCATGGGGATCAGGGAGTTTTACGGCGGAGATCTTCAGGGCGTTTCTGAAAAACTGGATTATCTGCAGGATCTGGGTGTGGATGTGATCTATTTCAACCCCCTGTTTGTCTCGCCATCCAACCATAAGTACGACATACAGGATTATGATCACATCGATCCGCATCTGGGGAAGTTTGTCAGTGACGAGGGAGATGTGCTGCGCTGGGGTGAGAAGGACAATGCCCGCGCGAGCAGATATATCAGCCGTGTGACCCGCATGGAAAACCTGGAAAACGCCAACCGGATCTTCCAGGCTTTTGTGGAGGAGTGTCACAGACGGGGCATGAGAGTGATCCTGGACGGCGTGTTCAATCACTGCGGGTCCTTCAACAAATGGATGGACAGGGAGCGGATCTACGAAAATCAGCCCGGATATGAGAAAGGCGCCTATGTGTCGGCCGACAGTCCGTACAGATCTTTCTTCCATTTTACAAATGAACATGAGTGGCCCTATAATCCGTTCTATGACGGCTGGTGGGGGCATGACACGCTGCCCAAGCTGAATTACGAGGGCAGCACCCTGCTGGAGGAATATATCCTGAACGTCGCGGGCAAGTGGGTTTCCGAGCCCTTTAACGCTGACGGCTGGCGCCTTGATGTGGCAGCGGACCTGGGCCACTCGAGTGCCTATAACCACAGCTTCTGGAAAAAGTTCAGGAAGCGGGTCAAGGATGCGAATCCAAACGCGCTGATCATCGCGGAGCATTATGGAAGTCCGGAAAGCTGGCTCGAAGGCGACGAGTGGGATACCGTCATGAACTATGACGCGTTCATGGAGCCGATGACCTGGTTCTTCACGGGCATGGAAAAACACTCTGACGAATACCTGGAGGGAATGCTCGGGAACGCAGACTGTTTCCGGGATACCATGAAGTACAAGATGGCCCTGATGATGGCTCCATCGGTTCAGGTGGCCATGAATGAGCTGAGCAATCATGACCATTCGAGATTCCTGACCCGGACCAATCATAAGGTGGGCCGGATGGACCATTTTGACTATGATGCGGCCTCGGACGGAGTCAATCCGGCAATCATGCGCGAGGCCGTCATGATGCAGATGACCTGGCCCGGAGCGCCTACGGTCTATTACGGTGACGAAGCGGGCGTGTGCGGGTTCACGGATCCGGACAACCGCAGGACGTATCCCTGGGGAGCGGAGGATGAACAGATGCTGTCCTTCCACAGGGCTGCGATCGCCCTGCATAAGGCGTGGCCGGTGCTCACGCATGGATCGCTGATATTCCTTCACGGGGATTACAATATCCTGGCCTATGCAAGGTTTGACGAACAGGAACATCTGGTGGTCGTCTTTAATAACAATGACGAAGAAAGGACCATGAAATTTCCGGTCTGGACCGCGGGGATCGAACAGGGCATGTGCCTGGAACGGATCTTTCTGACTGACCGGGAAGGATTTAACGGAAATTCCGGCGAGAAAATGATACCGGTGACCTTTGGAAAGGTCACAGTGACACTGGATGCATTGTCCTGTGCGGTGTACAGGGCGTGGTAGAAAAGAACGGGGAGCAAAGCTATGAAGATTACGGTATTGGCAGGGGGAACCAGCACGGAGAGGGATATCTCCATCGTGACAGGGACGAAGGTGGCACAGGCGCTGCGGAGCAGGGGACACGAGGTCGCTCTGGTCGATGTGTTCTGCGGCGTGGAGGATCTGAAAGAGACGGATACGCAGCTGAGCTTTGAGGAGCTTGCAAAGGCAGATCTTGAAAAGACGGCTGCCTATATGCATTCTTTTGATGATTCGCTGGCAAAGATCAGGGCATACAGAAAAGAGCACCGGCTTGGCTTTTTCGGGCCGATGGTCCTCTCGCTCTGCAGATATGCCGATATCGTGTTTATGGCACTGCACGGAAGCAACGGTGAGGACGGCAAGATTCAGGCCATGTTTGAACTGCTGGATATCCCGTATACCGGGAGCAATTATCTTGGCAGCGCCCTTGCCATGGACAAGGAAGTGTCAAAACAGCTGTTCAGGGAAAACGGGGTGCCGACTCCGTGGGGGATCGTCCTGCATAAGGGTGACCCGGTCCAGAGAACCGACGAGAACGAG
>JAGCAV010000018.1 GCA_017652545.1 Lachnospiraceae bacterium | reverse complement strand
GGAATGACGAAAAAGGCTGTTCGGTCCGTGTGCGGACTGCTGGCGGCTGGTCTGCTGGCTGCGGCGGTGATGCCGATGCATGCTGCTGCGGATGAGGAAGAGGCACAGCCTCAGCAGATTACGGAGGCTGAAGCAGGGAAAGTAACGTTCAGTACGGATTATCCCGGGGTTACCATAAAGCCCGGCGGAACCTCGACGTTTACTCTGTATATTACAAATACCGGTTCGGAAGAGACCACTGTCGAGCTTAGCGCCGAAGATCTTCCGGAAGGATGGGAAGGAAGCTTTAAGGGCAGTTCCAATGAGGTTTCCATGGTTCATGTGGGTGCGTGCCAGAAAAAAGAAGACTCTCCTTCTCTGAGCTATTCGCTGACGGTCCCGGAGGATACGAAGGAAGATATATATACCATCAGCCTCAACGCAAAGGGTGGAGATGTTGACGAGAGCCTGGCGCTGACAGTGAAAGTCGACGCGGAAGAAAAAAAGATCGGTGCAGGTGAATTCTCGACAGACTATGCGCAGCAGGAAGGCGATTCCGGCACGAAGTTCAGCTACACGACGACACTGACCAACAACAGCGGTGAGAACATGACGTATTCACTGTCAGCGGAGGGGGCTCCCGAAGGCTGGACAGTGACATTTACGCCGTCTGATACAACCACCGCCACTTCTTCAGTGCCCGTGGATGCCGGTGCAAGCTCTACGATCAAGGCAGCCATTGTTCCGGCGCAGAATGTGACGGCCGGAGAGTATCCGATCACACTTGTCGCTGCCTGTGCAGGTGAGACTCTCGAGCTGCCTGTTACGGTCAAGATCACCGGGACATACAGCCTGACGGCTACGACGCCGACCGGAAATCTTTCCACCAGCGCTTACGCGGGAGAGACAAAGGATGTAGCCCTCTCCATACAGAATACGGGGAATATCGATCTGACAGCCGTCAGCCTGAAAGCACAGGCTTCCACGGACTGGGAGATCACTTTTGACAAGGACACGATCAATGAGATCCCGGCGGGCGGGAGCGCAGAAGTAACCGCACACATCACGCCGGCAAAGGATGCGATCCTGGGCGATTATGTGACTATTATCACAGCATCAAATGACGCGGTTTCATCGGATTGCGCACTCAGGATTTCCGTGCAGAACCATACAAGCTGGGGCATCGCAGCGGTTGCCGTCATTGCGGTCCTTGTTCTCGGATTAGTGCTGATCATTCGCAGATTTGGCAGGAGATGATAATCATGACGGATACAATGATTATCCGTACCGAGGATCTGACCAAAGCCTACGGCACAAAGACAGCTGTCAACCACCTCAGCCTGGAGATCAGGCGGGGCGAGATATTCGGGCTGCTCGGACCGAATGGTGCGGGAAAAACAACTACGATACTGATGCTTCTGGGACTGACCGAACCCACACAGGGCAAGGCGCTGATCGACGGATATGACTGCACAAGGCAATCCATGCAGGTCAAACGGATCACCGGATATATGCCGGACAATGTCGGCTTTTACAGTGACATGACCGGCAGGGAGAACCTCCGTTTTACAGCAAGGCTGAACGGAATTCCCGAAAAAGAGATCGATCCGCTGATCGACAGACTGATCGGGAAGGTCGGGATGACATACGCAGCGAACCAGAAGACGGGGACCTATTCAAAAGGCATGCGCCAGAGACTCGGCATTGCGGATGTCCTGATCAAGGATCCGGCGGTCATTATCATGGATGAACCGACAGCGGGACTTGACCCGGAAGGCATGCGCGAATTTCTGAGCCTGATCAAACAGCTGAGTGTAGAGGATGGAAAAACGATCCTCGTCTCCAGCCACCAGCTCTACCAGATCCAGCAGATCTGCGACAGAGTCGGCATCTTCGTGGGGGGAAGCCTGATCGCGTGCGGCGGGATCGGTGAACTCGGATCCCAGATCGCGGCACAGGGCCATTATACACTGGAGATCTCAACAGAACCGTGCGATGACAGGTTCCTGGGGTTCCTGGGAGAACTGGACGGGATCAGCGGGATATCCAAAGAAGGCAGCACTTTTGTGATCAGTTCTTCCAAGGATCTGCGCAGTGATATCACCAGGTTCCTCGGAACACACGAATACAAACTGCTGCATATGCATCAGAAGGGCGGGGATCTGGACGAGATCTACCGTGTCTATTTTGAGGAAGCTGAAAAAGAAGGAGATGAGGATCATGACAAGAACGGCAGCAGGAAGCACCGTTTCAGCCACAGAGGGACATGAGCGCAGGAGCATCCGCTACCACAGTCTGAGGGCGCTCTACCGGAAGGAAATGGCAGATCATGTGACCAGCAAGAGGTTCATTATTATTCTGATCCTCGTGATCGCGATGACGATCGCGAGCGTATACGGCGCAGTTACCGGGATCAAAAGCGCGATCATGAATGCGGCTGTGGATAAGAACGCAGCATTTGACGCGAGTTACATGTTCCTCAAACTGTTTACTACCGGCGGAAGTTCCATTCCGTCGTATATGTCACTGATCGCGCTGATCGGTCCGTTTATCGGGCTGATCCTTGGATTTGACTCGATCAACGCTGAGAAAAACAACGGGACCCTGAACCGTCTGGTGTCCCAGCCCATTTACAGGGATTCCATCATCATCGGCAAGTTTCTGGCATCCTCGACACTGATTGCGGTCATGGTCATGAGTACAGGCATAGCAGTCGGATGCGCAGGATTTCTGGCATCCGGCATACAGCCGTCGGGCGAGGAGATCGTCAGAGTCCTGATCTATCTGCTCTATACGATCATATATATCTGCTTCTGGCTGGCAATGGCTATGCTATTCTCAGTCTTTACCAGGCATGCAGCAACATCGGCGCTCGCTTCGATCGCACTTTGGCTTTTCTTTGCCATTTTCATGAGTCTTCTGGCAGGCATCCTGGCAAACGCTGCTTACCCGGTCAATACTGAATATGAACAGGCGGTCAACGCGCTGAACAATTACAATCTGAAGCTGAATCTGAACAGGATCTCTCCGTACTATCTGTACTCAGAAGCCAGTTCCGTTCTGATGAACCCGGCGACCCGGGCGATCAACGCTGTGTCATACGAACAGCTGGTCGGGGCGCTGAGCAGCTATCTGCCGCTCGGACAGAGCCTGCTGCTGGTCTGGCCGCACCTGGTCGGCCTGCTGGCCCTGTCATTTGCGGCATTCACGATTTCGTATATCGGCTTTATGAGGCAGGAAGTCCGAGGAACCTGACAATGGCTGCTGAAATGCAAAAAAGCCCTGCACCATCACCTTCATAATGGAACCTACCAGACCGCGCTTGACCTGACAGGATTCGATCTTGCCATGGCGTATATACGCCGGTATGATTTCGCGGAGGCAGGAAGGCAGACGCCGTATTACACCCGGATCATTCCTTCTATGCTGGACTACTACGAGACGGAGCATTATATCTTCGTCCATGGGTGGATCCCCTGCCATAAGTTCAAAGACGGCAGCTTCAAGAAGCTCTCCGACTGGAGGAACAGAGGCCGGGAAGAGTGGGAGATGGCGCGCTGGGTCAACGGCATGGATGCAGCCAAAGCAGGACTCATTGAAGAGGGAAAGACGATCGTCTGCGGCCACTGGCACTGTTCCTACGGGCACAATGAGTATGAAGGGATCGGCTCAGAGTTCGGGCCGGATGCGGATTTCTCACCGTACTATGCGCAGGGGATCATAGCGCTGGACGCATGTACTGGTTACAGCAAGAGAGTGAACGTGGTGGTGCT
>JAGCAV010000198.1 GCA_017652545.1 Lachnospiraceae bacterium | reverse complement strand
TAACAGGTATAGATCGTCTCCTTGTCCACACCGTTCTTGCGGATGTAGGCAAAGGACTCTTCGACCGTCATATTGGGCCGCAGAGCCACGTACTCCGCAGTCATGATCGATCCGGCGGAGTTTTCCGGATACTGGAGGTACTCATTGATCAGGCTCCTGGTCGCCGGCGTCGCCGCCTGCAGGATACGCTTGACCACAGAGGCCGGCAGTTCCTCGACCATATCCACGGCATCATCGATGGCGAGGTCTTCGAAAATGTTGCGCAGCTCATTGTCCTCGATGCTGTCGATGATGTGTTTCTGCTCTTCGATCTCCAGACAGGCGAACACCTCGGAGGAAAGGTCCTTCGGAAGAAGGCGGAAAATGACAAGCGCACGTTCAGGAGGCATCTCCTCCAACAGTTCTGCAATGTCGACTTCGTTCATGTCGCACAGCTCTTCCTTCAGCTTTTTCAGCTGCCGTGAATTTGCCAGCTCGACCAGATCATTCTTTTCTTTTTCTGTCAATGCCATCTTTCCTCCTCCTTTCCGTGATCGTTATCCGCGTTCCCGCATGTCAGACCGGCAGCATGAGGTCTGCTTTCCGGCATCATTAGATTATAAAACAAAAGGACGGTTATCTCAATGATGAATTATGTTAAAGAATCCTGTCTTTATCTGCTGAAAAAAAGGGCTGCCGCAGCAGCCCTTACATGATCCGGATTCAGTTCTGTGTCAGATAGGTGAATACGAAGTTTCCGCAGGAATAGATCAGTCCGGAATAGTTCACATCGTCGAACAGGTAGCTGTTCATGCTGTGAAGGATCGGGGTGACCGGGATGTCACGGGCCAGGACAGCCTCACACTTCTTGTAGTTCTCCCACTGCTCAGCCTGATCAGCTGTTGAGGTGGCTGCATTGTATGCTTCCACATATTCTTCATCAGTCCAGAAGCAGTTGGAAGACTCCATATGCATCACGCAGCCGAACATGTTGGACAGATCGGTGTAGTCCATGAACCATCCATAGTATGCCAGGTCATAATCGCCGTCGCTTCTTGCCGCGAAGAAGTTCTCAACCTTTTCAACTGTGATGGTGCTGATGCCAAGCACTTCCTGCCAGTCACCGACGACAGCTTCCGCGATCTCCTTGCGGCTGTCATTGTTGACGATGTAGCGAAGAGCCGGGAATCCTTCACCGTTCTCATATCCTGCTTCTGCCAGCAGTTCCTTTGCCTTCTCACAGTTTGCTTCGTAGGCGGTCACATCGAACCACGGATCCGCATACTCTGTGAAGTCTACGCCATCCTCATTCTCATAGCCGCTGCAGGCAAGGGTAAAGCCGATCTCATCGTTCAGGCCGCGGATCGCCATGATGCGGTCACGGTCGATTGCCAGTGAAAGCGCCTCACGGACTTTCACATCCTTCAGAACGTCGTTTCCGCCGGGGCCCTGGTTGAACATGACGCAGTAGTTGTTGTTGCCGGCTGTATAGAACAGGCCGTTGCCTTCCATGCTGGGTTTCTCCTCATCCGGGCACATATCGGAGTATACGATCTCACCGCTCTTGAAGGATGCAAGCGCCGTGCTCTCCTCAGTGGTCAGCATCCAGTTGATGGTGCCTACCTGGATGTTGGCAGCGTCATAGTAATCTTCACGCAGTTCGAGAACCGCTTCAGACTCATGAGCCCAGGAAGTCAGGGCATAAGGTCCGTTGTAGACTGCCTTGTCGGGATCAGTCGCATATGCCTCGCCGAACTCATCCACATAGTCGGCTCTTACCGGATAGGTGGACGGGAAAGCCAGGATCGCGGGCAGATAGCCGCAGGGGAACTGCAGGTTGATGACGATGGTCTTCTCATCCACTGCTTCATAGGAGTCGGCCACTTCTGCAAGAAGTGTCGAGTAATCATCTGCCTGAGCAACCAGATTGTCGAAGCCGAAGATAAAGTCGTCAGCTGTCACAGCCTGTCCGTCAGACCAGGTGATATCGTCCCTGAGGGTGAATGTCCAGGTCATCATGTCATCGCTGATATCGACCGATGCGGCCTGTCCGAGCGTCGGTTCTCCCTCAGCGTCCAGCTTGTAAAGGCCTTCATAAAGATGACGGCAGGCTGACAGACCGTTCAGGGTTCCGACGGTCGCGGTGTTCAGAACCATCGAATCCTCTCCGCCTCCGGTAACGGTGATCGCCAGCTTTTCTTCCGCGGCCATGGCACCCATCGTCATGGCAGCTGCCAGGATCCCGCTCACAGCGGCGACCATTAACTTCTTACCCAGATTTGTCATGTTGTTTCCTCCTTCTTGTTTTGTGTTTCGTGCAACAGCTCGGTCACAGACAGTTCAGCAGCCCTGTGGCCGGATCTTCGGCCGTCTCCGGCCGCCGGCACTGTCCGAAGCGAACAGCGCTTTATCATCAGTTCCCC
>JAGCAV010000197.1 GCA_017652545.1 Lachnospiraceae bacterium | reverse complement strand
GAGGCAAACGGATGGCAGTTCAGGATCAACGGATCCAGACTGGTCTTTGACGGCTATCTGAGCGTTTATTCCGATGAGGATGACGAAGAGAAGGCCGGTGTCCTGAACGGCAGGTTCGAGAAAGGACAGGAGCTGGATCTGAGGGAACTGGTCCCGGAACAGCATTTTACACAGCCGCCAGCCCATTTTACGGAGGCATCACTTGTCCATACGCTCGAGGAGCTTGGAATCGGAAGACCGAGCACCTATGCCCCGACGATCACGACACTGCTCGGACGAAGATACCTGATCAGGGAGCAGAAGAATCTTTTCGTGACGGAGCTGGGTGAGGCTGTTAATGATATCATGAAGAAATCGTTCCCCAGCATCGTGGACGTTTCCTTCACGGCAAGCCTGGAATCTCTTCTCGATTCGGTCGGAGAGGGCGAACTTGACTGGAAGAGCATCGTGCGGAATTTTTATCCCGATCTGGATGTCGCCGTGAAAGAGGCGGAAAAGAACCTTGCAAAGATCAGGATTGCCGACGAGGTGACGGATGAGGTCTGCGAGGAATGCGGACGGAACATGGTCATCAAGTACGGTCCTCATGGTAAATTCCTGGCGTGTCCCGGTTTCCCGGAGTGCAAGAACACAAGACCTTACCTTGAGAAGGCCGGGGTTTCCTGCCCGAAATGCGGGAAGGATGTTGTGATACGCCGTACAAAGAAGGGAAGAAAATTCTACGGATGTGAAGATCCGAAATGTGACTTTATCTCCTGGCAGATGCCTTCCGACAGAAAGTGCCCGAAGTGCGGCGGATATATGATCATGAGGGGAAAACATCTGCAGTGCGCTGATCCTTCCTGCGGATATGTTGAAAAAGCGTAAGGATATGTCTGCACCACAATGATGTGTACATCCAAATACTGATGTTTGAATTTTGCGATAACGGAAGTGCTTTTTGGCAACTTCCGTTATTTTGTTCTTGCTATTGTAAAAATCGAGTGTTAGTATAATGAAAATAATACATTTTCTTACACAAAAGTGAACCTGACCGATGAACAGTCGGCAGTTCTTTGCAATACCGGTAATTAAGCAGTAAAAGAAACGGAGAGAAAGATGAGCGTCCAGTTACTCGACAAGACAAGAAAGATCAATCAGCTTCTGCATAACAACAATTCGGGAAAAGTTGTTTTTAACGATATCTGCAGCGTCCTGACGCAGATTCTGGGATCAAACGTACTCGTGATCAGCCGCAAAGGGAAGGTCCTCGGTGTCGGATTGACAGGAAACGTCCCCGAAATACATGAACTGATCGTGGATACGGTCGGCAACTTTATTGATCCGATATTGAATGAGCGTTTCATGAATGTTCTGTCTACAAAAGAGAATGTCAACCTTGAAACACTCGGTTTTGAGAATGAGATCACAACCGCATACCAGGTCATGATCAACCCGATCATTATTGCGGGGGAAAGACTTGGAACGGTATTCATGTATAAGATCGATGAGCCTTATTCCATCGATGACATTATTCTCAGCGAATACGGGACGACGGTGGTCGGGCTTGAGATGATGCGGTCGGTCAACGAAGAAAATGCAGAGGAGAACAGGAAGATCAACATCGTCCGTTCGGCTGTGGGAACACTCTCATTTTCAGAACTTGAGGCCATTCTGCACATCTTCGACGAGCTTAACGGTGATGAGGGTATTCTTGTTGCCAGCAAGATCGCAGACAGAGTCGGTATTACCAGGTCCGTGATCGTCAACGCTCTGCGCAAATTTGAAAGCGCAGGCGTCATCGAGTCAAGATCATCCGGTATGAAAGGCACCTATATTAAGGTACTCAATGATGCTGTGTTTGATGAGCTTGCAGATGTCAGGAAACAGCGCGGGATAAAATAGGTTTTTTATAAATAAGTGTTGACAATCGAAATTGAATAGTGTACATTGTATTAGCACTCAGGAAAGTTGAGTGCTAATACTGTGTATGGCTATTTTATTATGATATAGTTTGCAGAAGGAGGCATCATATGAAGTTAGTACCTTTAGGTGACAGGGTTGTTCTGAAACAGCTTGAGGCAGAGGAGACCACCAAGTCCGGTATCATTCTTGCCGGCAAGTCCCAGGAAAAACCGCAGGAAGCAGAAGTCATCGCGGTCGGCCCCGGCGGAATGGTTGACGGCAAGGAAGTGGCCATGCAGGTCAAAGCCGGTGACAAGGTCATCTATTCAAAATATGCTGGAAATGAAGTTAAGCTTGATGGCGAAGAATACATCATTGTAAAACAGAGTGACATTCTTGCCATTGTTCAGTGATCAACAGCTTACAGACATACCGGTCTGAAAGACCGGAATTATGAAACCAACAGGATGAGCAGGAGGAAATCAGATTATGGCAAAAGAGATTAAGTTCAGTGCCGATGCAAGAGCAGCCCTTGAAGCCGGCGTAAACAAGCTTTCAGATACAGTCCGTGTGACCCTTGGCCCGAAAGGCAGAAACGTTGTTCTTGACAAAACATACGGCGCACCGCAGATCACCAATGACGGTGTTACAATCGCAAAAGAGATCGAGCTGGAAGACGCTTTTGAGAACATGGGCGCACAGCTGATCCGTGAAGTCGCTTCAAAGACCAATGACGTGGCAGGTGACGGTACGACCACAGCCACTGTCCTTGCCCAGGCAATGATCAATGAAGGCATGAAGAACCTGGCTGCAGGCGCCAATCCCATTGTGATGCGCAAGGGTATGAAGAAAGCTACGGAAGCTGCTGTTGAAGCCATCAGGGAAATGAGCAGCAAGGTCAGGGGCAAGGAACAGATCGCCAGAGTGGCAGCTGTTTCATCAAGCGACGATCAGGTCGGTGAGATGATTGCTGACGCTATGGAGAAGGTCTCCCGTGACGGCGTGATCACCATTGAAGAATCAAAGACCATGCAGACCGAGCTGGACCTGGTGGAAGGCATGCAGTTCGACCGCGGTTATATTTCTGCCTACATGGCAACCGATATGGAAAAGATGGAAGCGGTTCTTGAGGATCCGTTTATCCTGATCACCGACAAGAAGATCAGCAACATCCAGGAGATCCTTCCGCTTCTTGAGCAGATCGTTCAGTCCGGCAAACGTCTTCTGATCATTGCCGAGGACGTTGAAGGTGAAGCGCTGACGACCCTGATCGTGAACAAGCTTCGCGGTACCTTCCAGGTCGTTGCTGTCAAGGCTCCGGGCTATGGCGACAGAAGAAAAGACATGCTGCGGGATATCGCAATCCTGACAGGCGGCCGCGTCATTTCTGAGGAAGTCGGTCTGGAACTCAAGGAAGCGACTCTTGATATGCTCGGCCAGGCCAAATCCGTCAAGGTTTCCAAGGAGAACACCATTATCGTCGACGGACTTGGAGACAAGAAAGAGATCGAAGAGCGCATCGGACAGATCAAGGCTATCCTGGCTGAGACCAAATCCGAGTTCGACAAAGAAAAACTGCAGGAGCGTCTGGCCAAGCTGTCCGGCGGTGTGGCAGTCATCCGCGTCGGTGCCGCTACCGAGACCGAGATGAAAGAGATCAAGCTTCGTATGGAAGATGCGCTGAATGCGACAAAGGCAGCCGTTGAAGAAGGCATCATCGCCGGCGGCGGATCCGCATATGTGCATGCAGCCAAGAAAGTGGCTGAGATCGTTGACAAACTCGAAGGAGATGAAAAGACCGGCGGCAATATCATCCTCAAGGCACTTGAGTCTCCGCTGTACCATATCGCGCACAACGCAGGTCTTGAAGGCGCTGTGATCGTGAATAAGGTAAAAGAGTCCGAAGTCGGTATCGGATTTGATGCTTACAAGGAAGAGTATGTGAATATGGTCGAAGCAGGCATTCTGGATCCTGCGAAGGTGACCAGATGCGCACTTCAGAACGCGACGAGCGTAGCTTCTTCCTTCCTGACCACAGAAGCGGTCGTAGGCAACATCAAGGAAGAAACACCCGCAATGCCGGCAGGCGGCGCAGGGATGGGCGGTATGATGTAATCCGCTTGTGAAACAATCCGAAAAAATCTATAGGCAGGCCAGGGTATGAAACCCTGGCCTGCAGTTTGTTTTCCCGAAAAAAACGCGCGGGGGAGAACACAGACAGCTGTCTTGCTTGACGAGTTTTGACGTATGGTGTAAAATCACAATGTTTGTCTATCATCTTATAATTCAAGGAGGAGAATGAACTATGATGAAGAAACTCATTGCTTCAGTCATGGCCATTGCTATGACAGTCTCCATGGCAGCAGTTTCCTTCGGCGCCAACATCGAGCTCGGCGACATCGAGGAAGAGGTTGCTACTGAGGCAGCAGGTGCAGAGGGTGAAGAAACAGTTGCTTCCGGCGACTATCACATCGGTATTGTTACCGGTTCTGTTTCCCAGTCTGAAGATGACCGCAGAGGCGCAGAAGCTTTCCAGGCTATGTACGGTGAAGACAGGGTTACCCTGGCGATCTATCCGGACAACTTTACTGAAGAGCTTGAGACTACTATTCAGACCATCGTGAACCTGTCTGATGACCCCGAGATGAAAGCGATCATCGTGAACCAGGCTATTCCGGGCACCACAGAAGCTTTCCGTCAGATCAAGGAAAGACGTCCTGACATCATCTGCATCGCAGGCGAGTCTCATGAGGACCTTCCCGAGATCGGCAGCGCTGCTGACCTGGTCTGCAACAACGACTTTGTTGCCCGCGGATATCTGATCATCAGAACCGCTCATGAGCTTGGATGCGACACTTTCGTGCACATTTCCTTCCCGCGTCATCTGTCCTATGAGACAATGAGCCGTCGTGTTGCCATCATGAAGGCAGCATGCGAAGAGTTCGGAATGGAATTCGTTATGGAGTCTGCTCCCGATCCCACCACTGACGTAGGTGTACCGGGTGCCCAGGCTTACATTCTGGAGCATGTTCCGGAGTGGGTTGAGAAGTACGGCACGAACAGCGCTTACTTCTGCACAAACGACGCACACACAGAGCCCCTGCTGAAGCAGCTGCTTGAGTACGGCGGATATTTCATCGAGGCTGACCTTCCCTCCCCGCTTATGGGCTATCCGGGAGCTCTCGGACTTGATCTGACTGAAGAAGCCGGCGATTTCGAGAAGATCCTTGCCAAGGTTGAAGAAGCTGTTGTTGAAAAAGGCGGCGAAGGCCGTTTCGGTACCTGGGCTTATTCCTATGGCTACACCGTATCCGCAGGTCTTGCACAGCATGCCATGAACGTTATCGACGGTGTTTCTGAACTGGACAACATCGATGATATCGCAAAGGCTTACCAGGTCTTCTCACCGAAGGCAGCATGGAACGGTTCCAACTACACCAATGCTGACACCGGCGTGAAGATGGACAATGTCTTCCTTGTTTACCAGGATACCTATATCATGGGCAACCCCGGATATTACATGGGATCCACCGAGATCGAAGTACCGGAGAAATACTTCACCACGAAGTAATCCGGTTTACTTGATCCAGAAGATTTTTATCTGATCGATAAACGCAGATTTGGGCACCCGGGTTCGCGGTGCCCAAATCTTGTGTTTGCAGTATCAGCGATGCATGACGGTACATCTTTTGACCTGTCGGAACGCATGGCACCGGTGGTTCATCAGTTTGCCGGAAAAGCTTAACGACCGACAGCTGGAAAGGTAATTAAACATGAATGAGGGAAAAGCACCCTTGCTGCAGATGCAGGGTATCAGAAAAGATTTTTTCGGAAATCAGGTTCTGACAGACATAAATCTCACCCTGAATGAGGGTGAGGTCATCGGCCTTGTCGGAGAAAACGGCGCAGGCAAATCAACACTTATGAGAATTCTCTTCGGCGCAAATATGATCGCGGAGACCGGCGGTTATGAGGGGAAGATCCTGCTGGAGGGAAAAGAAGTACACTTTTCTTCCCCGTTTGACGCGATCGAAGCGGGTATCGGTATGGTCCACCAGGAATTTTCCCTGATTCCCGGCTTTACGACGACTGAAAATATCCTGCTGAACAGGGAGCCGACTCGGAAAAATCTGGTCTCGGATATTTTTTCGGACCGTATGAATACATTGAACAGAAAACAGATGGACGAAAAGGCAGCAGCTGCCATAGAACTGATGGGCGTGGCTGTTGATAAAAATATGCTCATCAGCGAAATGCCGGTGGGTCATAAGCAGTTTACGGAGATCGCCCGTGAACTGTCGAAAGATCAGCTTAAGATACTGATCCTCGATGAGCCGACTGCCGTTCTGACCGAGAAGGAGGCGGAAGCACTTCTTGACGCGATCAGAGGCATGGCAAGACGGGGGATTGCCGTCATCTTCATCACCCACAGACTTCAGGAGATCCTTTCTGTCTGCGACAGAGTCGAAGTGATGCGCGACGGGATCCTTGTGCAGGAAGCTGCAGCCTCCGAGACAAATGTTGCCGAGATTACCAGATGGATGGTCGGACGGACGGTTAAATCCGTAAATGCCGATCACACGACACGCGATACGGAAAATGCTGAGACGATCCTTTCTGTTGAGCACCTGTGGGTCGATATGCCCGGTGAGACTGTCCGTGATGTCAACCTCGATGTCAAAAAAGGTGAGATCCTCGGAATCGGCGGACTTGCAGGTCAGGGAAAGCTCGGCATTCCGAACGGGATCATGGGCCTGTATCAGGCAGGCGGAAAAGTGACTTTTGAAGGTCGTGAGATTCCTCTGAACTCTCCGAGGGAATGCCTGGATTCATCCTTTGCCTTTGTTTCGGAAGACAGAAGAGGCGTTGGCCTTCTTCTCGATGAAACGCTTGAGTGGAATGTTGCCTTCCCGGCCATGCAGATCCAGAATAAATTCCTGAAAAAGTATCTGGGCGGACTGATCAAATGGAGAGACGAGCAGGCCATTCAGAATATCACCAGACAATACATCGATGATCTGGCGATCAAATGCACCAGCTCCAAACAGAAAGCAAAGGAGCTTTCCGGCGGCAACCAGCAGAAGGTCTGTCTGGCGAAGGCTTTCGCCCTGTCACCTTCCCTGCTTTTTGTCTCTGAGCCCACACGAGGCATCGACGTAGGCGCAAAAGCCCTGGTCCTGGAAGCTTTGAAGAGGTTCAATCGGGAAAGCAATGTCACCATTGTCATGGTCTCCTCCGAGCTGGAAGAGCTGCGCCAGAGCTGTGATCGCATCGCCATCGTTTCAGGCGGAAGGATCGCGGGCATTCTGCCTGCTTCCGCATCGGTAGAAGAGCTTGGTACGCTGATGCTCAGCCAGGTCATATAAAAAGGAGGGGAATGAATGAATACTCAGGAAAAAAGCGGATTTGCAAAATTCGTAAACAGCTTCGGACTCCCGAGACTTATCATCACGGCGTTCCTGCTCCTTCTGCTGATCGCGGCACCCTTTGTCGGAGCGGATCTGCCCACTCAGATCTCAAACATCATTGCCAGATTTTCCTGGAACGGCGTGCTGGTTCTTGCCATGGTCCCGATGGTTCATTCGGGCTGCGGCCTGAACTTCGGACTTCCGCTCGGCATCATTTCAGGTCTGCTTGGCGCAACCTTATCCATTGAATTTGGTTTTACGGGGGCCATGTCCTTTGTCATGGCGATTATCATCGCAACACCTTTTGCCCTTGTACTCGGCAGCGTTTACGGCTGGCTTCTGAACAAGATCAAGGGCGGCGAAATGATGATCGCGACCTATGTCGGTTTTTCATCCGTCTCCTTAATGTGCATGATGTGGCTGATCCTTCCGTACAAGAGCCCGAACATGGTCTGGGGACTTTCGGGAAAAGGTCTTCGTACCACGATCTCTCTGGAAGGTTACTATAATCAGGTGCTTGCCAAATTCCTTTCGATCAGGATTGGAAATCTGACGATCCCGACAGGCACGATCCTTTTCTTCGCGGTACTGGCACTGGCCATGTGGGCTTTCCTTCATACAAAGACCGGTACGGCCATGACCGCTGTCGGATCGAACCCGGTGTTCGCCCGCGCGGCAGGCATTAACGTTGACAAGATCCGTCTGCTGTCCGTAGTGATGTCCACCTGGCTTGCAGCCATCGGTATTCTTGTCTACGAACAGGGCTTCGGATTCGTTCAGCTTTATATGGCTCCTTTCTATATGGCGCTGCCTGCGGTTTCCGCCATTCTGATCGGCGGTGCTTCCGTCAACAAAGCGACCATTACAAACGTGATCATCGGAACGATCCTGTTTCAGGGTATTGTTACCATGACGCCTACTGTCATGAACAATATGATCCATATGGATATGAGTGAAGTCATCCGTATCATTGTGTCCAACGGCATGATCCTGTACGCGCTGACCAGGAAGACGGAGGTGTCCAAATGAGTACAAAGACAAGATCAAAGGGAAATTTCGGTGAATTCCTGCGCAGAAGCTCTGTGCCCATCATGTTTATCATTATCTGTGCGGTGTGCATTCCGATTTCCGGCCTGTCACCGAGTTACCTTGCCAACGAGATCGTCACACGAATGGGCAGGAATGCATTTCTGATCCTTTCACTGCTGATTCCGATCATGGCAGGCATGGGCCTGAACTTTGGTATGACGCTCGGAGCCATGGCAGGAGAGATCGGCCTGATCCTTGTATCAGACTGGCAGATCATCGGTATTCCGGGCATGGTCCTCGCCATGATCATCTCTGTTCCGATCTCTGTTCTGCTGGGATGGTTCTGCGGAACGATCCTGAACATGGCCAGAGGCAGGGAGATGATCACAAGCTACATCATCAGCTATTTCATTAACGGTGTATATCAGCTTGTTGTCCTGTACCTGATGGGATCGATCATTCCGATCCGGCATTCTTCCATCAAGCTGCCCAGAGGGTACGGCGTGAGAAATACAGTCAGTCTTCTGAGCATGCGTCAGAAGCTCGATAATCTTATTCCGCTGAATATCGGCGGCGTCAAGATCCCTGTCATGACATTTATCATCATCGCGCTTCTCTGCCTTGTGATCATCTGGTTCAGGCGTACAAAACTCGGCCAGGATATGAGAGCGGTCGGACAGGATATGGGTGTGGCCAGAGATGCCGGCATCAATGTGGAACGGACCAGGATCATCTCCATCATTATTTCCACCGTACTGGCCGGAATAGGCATGGTCATCTACCTGCAGAATATGGGTAATATCGCGACCTACAGCTCCCATTCACAGATCGGCATGTTCTGTATTGCCGCGCTGCTGGTCGGCGGTGCTTCCGTTGACAAGGCGTCAATCGGGAACGTATTCCTTGGCGTCATCCTTTTCCATACCATGTTCATTGTGGCTCCGAGAGCAGGCGCTGCCATCACGGGTGATTCCATGATCGGTGAGTATTTCCGTGTCTTCGTTTCATACGCGGTCATCACCATTGCACTTGTCATGTATGAAACCCAGAAGCGCAGAAACAAGAGCCTTGAAGGACAGCAGCTGGCTGCCGCGCAGAAGGAAGAGGAGGAAAAGGCATCATGAGTAAAAGAAAGATCATTTTCCGAATTGCTGCGATCGCGCTGATCATTGCGGTGGCTGTATGTATGTTTATCATCGGGAGAGGGCATACCGTCTACTTTGACAACAAGGAGCTTACAGGTCCGGACGGTACGGTCTATAAGCCCTGGTATAACATTGAGGTGCTTGTGAACGGTGAGCGTGTTGCAAGGCTTTCTGCCGGAGACCGCGGCATGGTTCAGACGATGGGCCAGAAATTCGCCTTCGAGGTCAAGCTGACGAAGGAGAAAGACGGGAAACGTCAGGGCGGTACCATCTCCATGAAGCTTCCCTACAATATGGACGGGATCATCTACAATCTGCCCGCCATGCTCGCAGGCGCGCCAGAGGAAGTGTATATGGAAGAATTCATTCCGGCACCCGTCGAGGAAGAGACAGAAGATGTTGTCGTGACCGACGAGTTTGAAATGCCGATGGATGAGTGATCGTGTGATCATTGAATTTAAGGAGACAGGGATAAAGCCCTGTCTCCTATTATCGTAAGAGAAACAACCGTTCCGGCAAAAAAAGAAGACAGGGGTATTCCCTGCCTTCATCATATATTCAGCTGTTGGTTCAGTCAGCGTTCAGTGAAGAAATGTAATCATTGAGCGCATCTGTGTTGACCGTATAATCCGTCACTACAATGGGCGTATTTTCCGGCTCTTTCGGTGCATTTATTGTCTGATACACTGAAAAACCGATCCATGCCACGACCAGTGCAGCAAGAATTCCGCCGCCGGCCTTAATCATTGCCCATTCACGTTTTTCCTTCGCCATGATCTGCTTGCGGTTCTTTTTCTCTTCTTTATACCTGTCAACCTTTGCCTGACTCATTCCGATCACCTCATCTTAAAATCTGTTTATCTGTGCGGATCCTCTGATCACAAATCAGGATCACAAAACACAACTGTCATTATACTCAAAATGTTCATGGCATGCAACATCAAATTTGATCATACGACCACAATAATGCCTCCGTCACTGGCATAGAGTGAACTGATGCCGCGCGTGTCCAGAAGAATGACATCTTTTAAGGGGAGGCGCTCAAGCAGTGCATCGCGGACCATCATGCCGCGCTCCCGGCAGTTGCAGTGGGAGATCGCAAGAATCCTGTTTCCGGGATCCTTTACCGTAGCAGCTATGTTGTCGACCATGGTCACCAGCGCCTTATTGATGCCGCGGCACTGCGTCAGCTGTGTGATATTGCCGGAGGGCGTAGACATCATGACCGGTTTGATATTGAGGAGGGAAGCAACCTTTGCCTTCAGGTTCGAAAGACGACCGTTCTTGCGCAAAGCTTCCAGTGATTCCAGCACGAACCAGGTGGTCTGGCTGTCAATGTATTTTTCAACCGTGTCTATGATCTGATGAAAGGACATATGCTTCTCTTCACATTCCCTGATCTTCAGTCCGATCAGTGTCTCTCCGATCGAGGCGGATCTGGAATTGAAAACATAGATCTGACGTTCCGGATGATCCTCAAGGATCAGATCACGTCCGAGCATGGCGCTGTTATAGGAACCGGACAGCTCGGCTGAGAGCGTTACGGCAAAGATATGGTCCACATCCCTGTCGAAGGCTTCCCTGTATTTTTCGGGAGACGGACAGGCTGACCGGGGGGCATTCTCAGTAGCGGCAGCCCTGCGAAGAAAATCTGCCTGATCGAATGTCTCGTCATCAATGATCTCATATCCGTCTACATTGATCGTGAGGGGAACATTTCCGAAGCAGCCGCTTTCCTTCATCTCAGAGGTCAGTTCCCCGCAGCTGTCGATTGCAACATAATAACTCATCATTCACCTTGCTTTAATTGTATTTTTTATTTAAAATCATAATTTGCAGAGTCACAATGATCATGAACAGATTGTCTGATACTGTTCAGATCAGTCAGAAGAGGACAGAAGAAGTGCGTTACTTTGAGATCAGAAACACAAAATCATTCATGGCTTCCCTGCTGACAAAGGATACATTCAGGGATTTTGAACTGTCATCCGCCCAGATCACCACCTTTATGACCTATACGGTCGATGGCGCGATGCATGAAGAATACCTGGCTGCTGATGGAGGAGATCCTGATCCGGGCGAGCCGGTCCGGACACCTGCCGGGAATACGCATGATGATGACGGGAAAGCCCATACCGGCGTTTTTCAGATGACACCCTGGCCTATGGCAGCACCGGTAATCGTTTCGATGATCAGGGGAAAAACACCTCCGCTTTCCATGAAGATCATCCTGCGCCTGGGAAATGAGCCCGCGGCAAAACTGATGTCAAAGTCAGACCTTTCTTTCCCTCTGACGGATATCAAAGGGCTTTTCCTGAATATTACCTGTGACAGGGAAAAAGTAACATGCATTACCGGAACATCTCTGTCCGTATTTACAACAGACAAGTCAGTCGAACATATCTGGGACGAGGCTGCAGAACGTTTTCTTGGCGCCTTTACGGAAGACTGAATGCCAGGATGATCATTCATCCCATCCGTCATACATTCTGTAAATGACGGAGACATTTCTGATAAACTCATTTTTCCCCAGCCGGGGACGAATGTCCTCGTGTTC
>JAGCAV010000196.1 GCA_017652545.1 Lachnospiraceae bacterium | reverse complement strand
TATTTCTGTTTCGCTCTCCGCCTCAGAGGCGGCTTCTGACAAAGCTTCCTCCGACTCGTAAGCGATCTCCATTTCGGCATCGGCATCGGGTGAAGCCATTTCCATTTCGACATTCGGTGAAGAAATATCCATACCGGCACCGGCATTCGGTGAAGCAGAATCAGGGGCAGCCGGCGCTTCATACGAGTTCAGGGGCACGTCTTCCTGGGCTTTTTCCTCGAAATGGTCGGAAACAGTGTCCATATCCGTGACGGGTACCGATGTTTTTCCGCTCTCGGGATGCCTGATCAGGAAGGTGTTGATACCGATCACAAGAACAAGGCATGCGGCGGCTAGCCCTGAGACGACGCGGAAACTGTGCCGGCGCCATATGGGAACCGGTTTTGCGCCGACCTGGTCCGGAGACGCTTCAAGGATGAAGTCGTCTCTGATATCTGACATGGCTTTTTGCAGGTCCCTGTCGGTCATACATGAACACCTTCTTTCTCCAGATATGCTTTCAGCCGCGAACGGAGTCTCGATAAAGTGACCTTCACTTTGCTTTCCGACATACCGTAATCCCGGGATATCTCCTGTATGGAACTCTGATACCAGTATCTCCTCACAAAAATGATCCGCTGATCCTTCTTTAATAAAGACAGGAACTGATTGAGGCAGGTTACCAGATGCTCATAATCTTCCAGGTTTTTTATCTCGTCCTCTCCGGAAACGCATTCGGAAAGCTCGTCGAGACAGAGCGGGGTCTCCCCGCCGCCTCTTTTACCGGCGTGCGCTTTCTCATACCGGTTGAGCGCATTGTTCCGGGTGATCTTTCCCACAAACGCTTTCAGGTTCAGAGGGCGGGCAGGGGGAATGGCATTCCATGTATCCATATAGGTGTCATTGACACATTCTTCCGAATCTTCACGGTTATACAGGATGTTCCAGGCAATCATGTAGCAGTAAGACCCGTATTTCCGGCCTGTTTCGCTGATCGCCTGCTGATCCCGGTCAAAGTATAACCTGACAATCTCCTGATCATTCATCTTGTAATCCTGATAATCCTGACTTGTTAATGAAATGAACACCTGATCAACAGTTTCCCGTGTATACGTAACGCAGATTCTTTCGGGCGACCTTCGCCAGATGGTAGACAAGGCCCACATCCGTCGCAGGTCTGTCCTGCATGCGGAAACGCGGGAAAAAGCGGGAAATGTGCAGGGGGATGTCCTGTCCGATCACATGGCCTTCCCCGTCTGTCAGGCCCGCGATCCACCGGCTCAGCTCTTCCATCTCCGCATCCGTGTCATTTTCGCCGGGAACGATCAGGGTCGTCAGCTCAACATGACACAGCTGCACAGCCCGGGAGATGAAATCCATGACCATCTGCCGGCTTCCTTTCAGCACATCCCGGTAATATCTGTCCGAGAATCCCTTCAGGTCGATGTTCATGGCGTCGATAAAAGGACCGAGCGCTTCCAGAACCGGAAGCGATGCGGTCCCGTTCGTGACCAGGACGGTTTTCATGCCCATCGCACGGACCAGCCTGGCTGTGTCTGATACATACTCATATCCGATCAGGGGCTCGTTGTAGGTAAAAGCAACGCCGATGTTTCCCCGCTTCTGATAGAACGCCGCTGTCTCCGCCAGCGATTCGGGGGAGATTTCATCCGCTTCCCTTGAAAACCGCATGGCCTGTTCCGACCAGGAAATCTCATGATTCTGGCAGAAGGGGCAGCGCAGGTTGCAGCCGTAGCTTCCGACAGACAGGATCATGCTTCCGGGGAAGAAGCGGTTTAAGGGTTTTTTCTCGATGGGATCCAATGCAAGAGAAGTGATTTTTCCGTAGTTCGCAGCGAGCACCCGTCCCCCGGCACAGGTCCTGGCTCCGCAGAAGCCAAGCCCGCCTTCCGGGATGTCGCAGTGTCTGAAACAGACTTCACATCTGGCCATGACGCACCTCATTCCTGTCAGAAAACAGCCATGCCTGAAACGGCAGCCTTTGGTTTCATGTGTGCCGGATCACTTCGAAACGCTCCAGGGTATAGGATTCATTTTCACGGATCCCTCCCTTCTGCATGGCGATGGACACCTGCTGAGCGGGTGTATCCACACCCTCCAGGTCGGGAAGCAGCAGGCCGCGTCTGTATCCGCAGCTGACGATCACGCCGTAGCGTTTCACGTCCAGCTCCGCAACGGAAGCGATCTTTTCCGGCTTTCCGAGAACATCGACATTGATCTCCAGCCATGGCAGTTCATCCGGGGTGATCGGATCAAACCGCGGATCCCGGGTGGAGGCGCTTACGGCGTTCCGGATGATCTCAAGCGCCACATTCTGCGCCGTCGGTTCGATGGTGCCGATACAGCCCCGCAGTTTTCCATGCTTATGGATCGATACGAATGTGCCGGCACGCATTTTCAGCATCTCTTCCGGAAGGTCCTCCGGGATGCTGAGCGTCTTTCCGGTGCGGATGTGAAACTCCAGTGAACGTCGGGCGAGACGGACATAGGGATCCGCCTGCAGGGCTTTTTCAGATACCTGCTGACGCAGCCCTTCAAGGTATGCATCCAGGAAATGCCTGCTTTCATCCTTTTCCCCCGGATAGAAGGTGCAGATTCCATATCCGACGCCGGTCACGTCCTGATGGGAGAGGCGGGAAGCCCTGACAGCCATACCGTCCAGGGCGCCGGCCATGATCACGAAAGACCGGTGTCCGCATTCCGCCGCCTTCTCGCAGAACACTTCGTCAAATGAGAACAGCTCGCCGAATGCGGCGCGTCCGCACACATCCATAATGCGCTCGTCATAGACCGGTCCTTCCGGGGCAAAGCCGTAGGGACCGTATGTCTGGAGTTTGTGAGACAGGTCTCCGCTGCCGATCAGAACGGCCCGTCTTCCTGTCTGTTCCACGGCATCCCGGATCATTTTTCCGAACGCGTAGTGATCCGTCAGGGGAAGTCCGGAAAGACCGGTGCGCACGATCTTTCCGCCGGTGTATTTGTTGCGGATGAACCAGAGCGGAACCATGGTTCCGTGATCCAGCTTCGGTGCGCGCTCACCCAGTGTTCCGGCAGGGAAATGAGCCCGTGTGGCGAGAAGACAGATCTGATCGACCAGTTCCTCGTCATAGGCTTCCTCAAAACGGACCTGCGGAGCCCGGAAATCCGAAAAGGATCCCTTTGCCCTGCGGCCGGGAGAGATGTGAAAATAGTCCGAATACAGGGTGGCATGGGGACTGGCAATGATGATCGTTTCCGGTCTGAGGGCGGCAATCTCGTCCGCGACCTGCTCATACGCACGGATCGTTTCCGTGATCTGTGCTTCGCTTCCGCGTCCGATGTCCGGCACGATCATCGGGGGATGCGGTACCATAAATGCAGCCAGAATGGGCATGAGTCCCTCCTTTCCGGGATACGGGTTAACGTAACGTAACAGGATCCGCTTACTTTCTGTTCCACTTGTATCCGATCACGGCACCGATGATTCCGCCCGCGATATGGGACAGCTGGGAGATGTCGTCCCGGACGAAAGCGCCTTCATACACCTGCTGGCCGATAAAGATAATGGCGATCAGGATAAACGAAAGCGGGATCTCCCCCGCGCCGAAACCGGTGAAGGAAGTCAGGACGATGAACGCGAAGACGACGCCGCTGGCGCCGCAAAGAGCCACGCCCGGGAAGAAAATATACTTGATGACACCCGTGATCACCGCTGTGATCACGATCACTTTCAAAAGAGAGACGGAGCCGTATTTTTCCTCCATCATCGGTCCCAGCAGAAGGATGTAGGACGCGTTCCCCATAAAATGGGACCAGCCGGTATGGCCGAGCACATGTGTGAAAAAGCGAAGATATGTGAGAGGTGACAGCAGGGAAGAGTGCCAGGTTTTAAACAGCAGCCGTGTGCTGGAGCCGCCGGTCAGGATCCCTGACAGCGTTGCGATAAACATAAGGGTCACAAAGCCGATCACCACCGGCGCGTTGACCACGATCTTCAGACGATGCTTCATAACAATGCCTTATTATGCCTTTCTTATTCTGTTTGGTATCCGCATCTGCTCCTGTTTGATCCGGGATCTGCTCATTCCTGAGCCGGGAGCCGGCAGACATCGACCCATTCCCGGTAATCGCTGCATATTTCAAGATCCCTGATCGACAGTCTGACGGCGCTGTGATCGGTTCCGGCTGCCGGATAGACGGTGTCATGCAGTTTCAGGCTTTCGTCAAGGAAAACGGCAACGCCCTCGTTGATCCCGAAGGGGCAGACGCCGCCGATATCGTGTCCGATGAGAGGTTCCACCTGTGCGGCAGGGATCATCTTCGCCTTGACCCCGAAGCGGGCCTTGTATTTCTGGTTGTCGATCCTTGCCGTTCCTTCAGCCAGGATAAGGACGGGGTTTCCATCCTGCAAAAAAGACAGGGTCTTTGCGATCATGCCGGGTTTACAGCCAAGAGCCTGCGCCGCTTCCTCAACTGTGGCGCTGCTGTGCTCGGGGATGATGATCCTGTCCGCGTATCCTTTGGCTTCCAGGTGCGCTTTCACTTTTTCAAGAGACATTTTTATTCGATTCCTTCCTCGTCCAGTTCAAATTCTTCCTCTTCCAGCTTATCCACGGCATCGCCGATGGCGTCGATCGCGTCATCAAGCGCTTCCATGGCCTCGTCCAGGCTGACGGTGTCTTTCCCGTCCTGATCCATGTCGTCAGCGATCTCTCCTAGAAGATTTTTGATCGTCTCCAGGGTATCCGTCAGTTCCAGAAGCTTTTCTTCAGTCGTTGCAAAAGCGGGCATATCGATCGTCATGTACCGGTCCTCCTTTTGATCCACCACATCAGGCTGGTAAAGCAAGTTCATCATATCCAATTCACCGGCCGTGTGCAATCAAAAAGTTTATCCCAGGTATTCTGTATTCAGCTTCTGAAAAGCGTGTCATTATCGTATGAGAGATTGTTTTTCGGCAGATGTATAGAGTATAATAAAACTGTTCAGAACCTGCGGAGAAGTCATTTCAAAAGGAGATCGGAAGACCATGATGAAAGAAAGCATAGGAATTATCGGAAGCGGGATGATCGCCTCCTCGCTGGCGGTGCTGACAACGGGAAACGGGTACCCGACAAAGGTGCTCGTACGCAGCGAAAAGAGCAGGAACCGCTTTCTGGACAATGTAAAGAAGCACTGGGATAAGCTGGTGGGACACGGGGAAGCGACTTTGGAGCAGGTGAAGATCTGCGGGACATACCTCACCGTGACGGAGGATTACGCCGACCTGCGGGACGTGCGGCAGTTCTTTGAAGCCGTAACGGAAGATCCTCTTGTGAAGCAGAGCGTATACAAAGAGCTTGCGAAGGCATGCCCGGATGTCTCGTTTATTGCTTCATGCACCTCCGCCCTCACGCCGCAGATGCTGACCGACGGACTTGACGAAAAAACGTACGCTGACCGGATCGTTGTGGCGCATCCGTTTAACCCGGTCCATATGGTTCCCTATGTGGAGCTTTGCGGATGTGAAAAGACAGGCCCCGGCGTGATCGGACTCGTCGTAAAGGTGCTGGAAGACCTTGGCAGAAAACCGGTCGTTCTGAAAAAGGCGACACCCGGTTTTATCGGGAACCGGCTTCAGTTTGCGCTGTTCCGGGAAGCCATGGCCCTCGTGGAACAGGGCATATGCGACTACCGGGATATTGATACAGCCCTGAACTACAGCTTCTGCCCGCGGTATACTTCCATCGGGATCTTTGAGCATTTTGACGCGGCAGGTCTGGACCTGGATGCAAGAAACAGCGCCCTGCTTTTCCCGCTGCTCTCAAATGCGAAAGAGACGCCCGCTGCCATTCTGGAAAAGCTGGAGAGCGGGAAAGGCGGCCTGAAAGACGGGGAAGGGTTCTATGACTGGCGGAACGTGGATATGGAAGCATATACGAACCGGGTCAACGAGCCGTACTGGAAGTTCTGCCGGTATCAGTTCCCCACGGAGCCTCTCGGCTGAAAATGCCATAAGAGCGCACTGCGGATATGGACGGACAGACCGGGACAGACAGAAAGGATCTGGAAACAGAAGGGAAGAATGGTTCTCTTCCATCGGTGCCGCGGCAGGCTCGGCACCGATGCGCGCCAGCCTGCGATAAGGTGACGGAAATGAATGTGATCAAACTGGAGAAACCCTGGGAGATCCTGTATACACAGCAGGAGAAACCGAGTCCCGGAAAGGGCGAGGCGCTGATCCGCGTGATGTCTGCCGGCATCTGCGGTTCGGATATCGGTGCATTCCGCGGGACAAACGGGCTGGTAAGCTATCCCCGGGTGATCGGCCATGAGCTGGCCGGTGTGATCGAGGCAATCGACGAGAATGACAATCCGAAAGGATTCGCTGTGGGCGACCAGGTGATCGTGGATCCGTATCTCTACTGCGGTCACTGCTATCCCTGTTCCATCGGACGGACCAACTGCTGTACAGACCTGAAGGTCCTGGGCGTGCATGTGGACGGAGGCATGGCGGACTATTTCTGCCATCCGTCAAGTATGCTGGTGAAAAAACCGGCTGAGATGAGCTGGACGCTGGCCGCTATGGCGGAGCCGCTGACGATCGCCCTGCACGGCGTACACCGGGGCGGCCTGAAGGCAGGGGAATGGTGCGCGATCTACGGCGCCGGTCCCATCGGCCTGCTTGCGGGTATGGTGGCCGAAGCCTACGGTGCGCATGCCATCATGATCGATATCGTGCAGGAGCGTCTGGATTTCGCGAAGGAACTGGGGATCGAATACATCATCAATTCCGGCAGTGAAGATCCGCTGCAGATCGTGACGGAGCTCACAGGCGGAAATATGGCGCAGCTGGTGATGGAGTGCACCGGCGCGAACCCGTGTATCCGCGGAGCGCTGGACCTGGTCTCCCATGCCGGGCGGATCACCCTGACAGGCTGGCCGAAAAAAGAAACGTCTCTGCCAACGGATCTGTTCACCAAAAAGGAGATCGATGTGCGCGGCGCCCGTACCAGCGCGGGAGAGTTTGAGGAAGCGATCGAGCTGATCGTGTCCGGCAAAGTCGATATCGGGAAGATCCTGACCCGGGTCGTGACGCTTGAAGAGGCAGCGGAAACGGTGCGGGATATTGAGAAAAACCCGGGACAGTACCTGAAGGTCGTCGTCAAAGTCGCGGATGAGTAGATCAGGGAGGCATATATGAGTGTTTCAATAGATCTGACCGGAAAATCCGCCATTGTGACCGGCGGCGGGGACGGGATCGGAAGAGAAACCGCGAGGACACTGGCACAGGCCGGCGCGAATGTCATGATCGCGGACCTGAACGCTGATGCAGCGGAACAGGCGGCTGAAGAACTCTCCCGGGAGTACGGTGTAAAGAGCTGGTTCATAAAGTGTGATGTCGCCTGCGCGCAGGATGTGCAGAAACTGACACGGACGGCCGTCAGGGAGATGGGACGGATCGACATTCTCAATCACATCGCGGGGATCTCCAGGAAAGTCGATTTTCTGGAGATGGATGAAGACCTTTTCGACCTGATCATGAAGATCAACGCGAAAGGAACGTTTCTCGTGGATCAGGCGGTCCTGAAGGAAATGATCCCCAACCGGGCAGGAAAGATCGTCAACATGTCATCCATGTCCGGAAAGGAAGGCTATGCGACCAATGTGGCTTACACCGCGTCCAAGTTTGCGGTGACAGGCATCACGCAGGCGGTTGCCAAATATGCGGCTCCGTACCGGATCAACGTCAACTGTGTCTGCCCGGGGATCGTGCGGACATCGATCTGGGAGGGCCTTCTGGAGCAGACAAAGGAACAGGGCGGTGATCCGGAGGCATACTGGCAGGAGCGGATCAGTTCCATTCCGCTGGGACGTCCCCAGACGGCCCGCGACGTCGCGAATATGTTCCTGTACCTGTCCTCTTCGTTCGCCGACAATATGACCGGACAGGGAATCAATGTGACGGGCGGCCTGATCCTTCACTGACAGGCAGCGCGGCAATACGGTTCAGGGGCGCCATGACCCCGGTATTATCAATGCAGGACCCGCATGCGGGTCATCTATATGGAGGCAGTTATGAATCAATATCAACTGGATATCAAAGACAAAGTCGTGGTCATTACCGGTGCCGGCGGTGTGCTGTGCAGTATGTTTGCGAAGACCCTGGCCGCGGAAGGGGCGAAGGTGGCGCTCCTGAACCGGACGCTGGCGCATGCCGAAGTATACGCGGATGAGATCACCCGGGAAGGGTATACCGCCAAAGCCTACCAGGTGGACGTAACCAGCAAGAAGAGCCTGGAAGCAGCGCACGGGCAGGTACTCGCGGATTTCGGAAAATGTGACATCCTGATCAACGGGGCCGGCGGGAACCATCCCAGCGGGACCACGACAAAAGAGTTTTTTGAAACCGGGGATGAGAGCGCGCAGGATCTGGTCAGCTTTTTCGACCTGGATGAGGCGGGGATCCGCTTTGTGTTCGATCTGAACTTCATCGGCACGCTGCTGACGACGCAGGTCTTCGCGGCGGACATGATCGGACGGAAAGGCTGTTCGATCGTCAACATTTCTTCCATCAACGCTGACAAGCCGCTGACCAAGATTCCGGCATACAGCAGTGCAAAAGCCGCGATCAACAGCCTGACGCAGTGGCTGGCGGTCCATTTCTCTTCCAGCGGGATCCGCGTGAATGCCATCATGCCGGGATTTTTCGTGACCAGGCAGAACAAGAAGATGCTTTTCAACGAGGACGGGTCGCCGACGGACAGGACGAAGAAGATCCTCTCTTCCACACCCATGGCCCGGTTCGGGGATCCGAAGGAGCTGAACGGCGCCCTGCTCTTTTTGGTAAACGAGAAAGCGGCCAGTTTTGTGACCGGCGTCGCCATTCCCGTAGACGGCGGTTTTACGGCTTATTCGGGTGTATGACCGGGCAGGCAGGGGCACATGACAAAGCGCCGCCATGTTTTGGGAAAAATGACCAAAATATCGCAAAAATACGCCCGTTCAGCCGTCGGGATGTCGTTGACACTTTGCTGAAAGCAAGATAAAATCAGGTAAAACAGCAAAATAAAAACAGGCAATATGGCAGGGTCAATCGGGTAAAATGACATGAAAGAATTTTTTCTTGAACAGGAACAGGGCATTTCTTCACAGGAATTGCGCGATGCGGTGCGCCAGGCGGCGGAGCAGTTTCCGGATGCCGGAAAAGTGCTGATTATCCCGCCGGATTACACCCGCTGCTATTCCTTTGCGGGGGAGATCACCAGATACCTTTATGAATACTATCAGGACCGGGCGCAGATCGATATCCTGCCCGGTGTCGGGACCCATCTTCCCATGACAAGAGAAGAACAGGTGCTGTTCATCGGAGAGGAGATCCCCGAATCCGCCTATCTGGCGCACGACTGGAAAAAAGACGTGACCACCGTCGGCGTGATCCCAAAGGAAGAGGTCGGACGGATCAGCGGCGGGCTGTACGCCGAAGAGATCAAAGTGGAGCTGGACCATCGCCTGGTGGACGGCGGCTATGACGTTATCTTTTCCCCGGGCCAGGTGGTGCCCCACGAAGCGGCCGGGATGGCCAACTACTCCAAGAACCTGTTCATCGGCACGGGCGGGCAGGATATGATCAGCAAGCTGCATATGCTCTGTTCGATCTGTTTTACACAGATGGGTGAGGTCGACACCGTCATGCGCAAGGCCTTTGATTATGCCCAGGAACGCTTTATTGACGGAAAGCTGCCGGTCGTGTATCTGCAGACGGTGGTGGCGGATAACAGGCTCTGCGGCCTGTACACCGGTATGAGCCGGAAGCCATTTGAGGCGGCATGCGCTCTTTCCCAGAAGCTGAACATCGTACATGAGCCCCGCAAGGCAAAGAAAGTCGTCGCCTATCTGGATCCGGAAGAGCTCAGATCCTTCTGGGTCGGCAACAAGGCCATCTACCGTTCCCGCATGCTGATCGCCGAGGGCGGGGAGCTCCTGATCCTGGCGCCCGGCGTGGTGTCCTACGGGGAGGTGGAGGAGACGGAGTCCGGGATCCGCGAGTTCGGATACCGGAACAGGCAGGAGCTGCTGGATCTGTTCTTCTCCGGCGCTTTCGGGACAAGGAGCATCGCCGCGGGGCATCTGCTTTTGAGTACCCCGGACGGACACTTTACCATCACCTATGCGACAAAACCGGAAAACCTGTCGAAGGAGGCCGTGGAGGCGGTTTACCTGAACTGGATGGATTATGAAGAGGCCATCCGCCGCTATGACCCGGCGGTACTGAAGGCAGGATGGAACACTCTCCCCGACGGGGAAGAGATCTATTACATTCCCACCCCGGCGCTGGGCCTGTGGGAGGGAAAGGACGCGGACTGACCCGGGACGGATCCCGGTTTCAGCCGCCGGAAAGGATTTTACAGGAGGACGCCT
Organism: Lachnospiraceae bacterium; assembly: GCA_017652545.1. Next base: position 10,280 of record JAGCAV010000196.1, on the reverse strand, counting down.
GTTGAATCGAATACACTACTTACCATTATCAAAGACAGAGAAGGAGGGACACATGAAGAAAAGATTTGCTATGATGCTCGCCGGAGCGGTCCTGGTCGGAATGCTGGGCACCACCGCTATGGCAGAAGAGTACAACTGGAGCTTTTCCACAACGTATGCGGGCGGAAGCGTAGTCGTTCAGATGTATGAGCGCTTTGCAGAGCTTTGCAACGAGTACACCGACGGCGCGATCACCATCACCGTCTTCCCGGATGGCACCATTGCTTCCGAGGACGATGCACTGGCACAGGTTTCTTCCGGTGAGCTGGAGTTCTGCGGAACCGGCACAGCTCCGATCTTCACCTACAGCCAGGCTGACGGCTGGCTGAACACTCCGTTCATCATTTCCGATGTCGACACCTACATGAATGTCTACAACAGCGATTACTGGAAAGCGATCCGTGAGAGCTGGGCGACAGAACACAATGTCAAGGATCTTTGCGGCGCTTTCTACCGCGGCATGCGTACCGTTGTCTCCACCAAGGAGATCAAGAGCGCTGCTGATCTGGAAGGCATCAAGCTTCGCATGAACTCCTCCGCTCTGTGGAATGCTGCATGGCAGGCCTGCGGTGCGACGACCGTCACCATCCCGCTTGGCGAGCTGTATACTTCCTTCCAGAACGGCACAGTTGATGCCTGCGAGAATCCGCTGTCCGAGTCCGGAAACCTGAACATCACCGAGCAGGCCAAGTTCGTGTGCCCGACCAACCATGTCTGTGAGTGCGCGATCATCTGCATGGCCAACAATGTATTCGAAGAGCTTCCGGAAGAGTATCAGGAAGCCGTCATCAAGGCCGGCGAAGATGCAATGGCTGAGTGCGCTCCCCTCATCGAGGAAGAAGAGAGCGGCTGGCTGCAGAAATATCTGGATGCCGGCGCTGTCCTGGTCGAGGATCTGGATGTCGAGTCCTTCCGTGCAGCTTCTGAGGAGCACTGGAAAGAGATGTTCGCAAGCGACTGGAACAACATCAGCTATGACGACTGCATGGCTCTGATCGAGTCCTGCTCCGAGTGATCACACGGGCAGTCAGGTCCTTAAGGGCAGAAACTGATCCGGGTAAACACGAAGATTTTTTACCGATGGCGCCGCAGGCGCGCCATCGGTTTATGTTTCGCCTGCTGCATTGAGCGAAAATGGAAAAATTTAAAAAAGCAATTGACTTTATAGAGAACATCATCATTGATCTGTGCGTCTTTTTCCTGCTCGGCATCATCATCATCATTGTCTATCAGGTGATCGCCAGAGCTATGAATATCTCTACATCCGGAACGGAGGAGATGGCACGCTACCTGTATGTGCTGTTTGTATTTCTGCTCTGGCCCGTGGCTGCCAAACGGGGACAGGATCTTCGCATTACTGTCCTGTATGATCTTCTGGGACCGCGGGTGCGCTCGATCGTTATGGGCGTTTTCAATCTGTTCATGGCGGCGATCGGCGGACTGATCATGTACAGCATTATTCTGAATATCCAGCTTTCCATTAAGAATAAAACGGTGCTGCCCTCCAATCCGTGGATGCAGCTGTCCATCATCCAGATCATTGTCGCCGTCGGCCTGTGTCTGACCATACTCTCGAATATCATGCGTGCGATCCAGCTTTTTGCAGGCGAGATAACGATCCGGACACAGCAGGAGGAAAATGAAGCCGAGATGGCAGTCGAATCCGCTAAAATCGAGGCGGAGCTTGAGGCGGAAAAAGAAACCGGGAAAGAGAAGAAAGGAGGGAAGCCGTCATGAATCCAATGTGGGGTCTTATTATTCTGATCGTTTTGTTCCTGATCGGATTCCCTGTCCCGTATGCCATTGCTGCAGGATCCCTGTTTATCATGAAGTACAGCACGGGCATGAAGTGGATGTCGATCTCCTCGACGATGATCGGAGGCGTAAACAGCTTTACGATCCTGTGTATCCCGCTGTTTCTGCTGGCAGGAAAACTGATGAATGAGTGCGGCATTACCACCAGGCTTTTCAGGGCGGCCCGCGCCATCATCGGATGGGTTCCCGGCGGCCTCGGCTTTGTAAATATCCTGGCTTCATTCATTTTTGCCGGTATGAGCGGAACCGCAGTCGCGGATGCAGCCGGCCTTGGCCAGATTGAGATCAAAGCCATGGAAGAAGCCGGATACGACAGGGAATTCTCCGCTGCCGTAACGGCGGCATCCTCCACGCTGGGACCGATCGTCCCGCCCAGCATGCCGCTGGTGGTTTACGGCATGGTCTCCGGCGTTTCCGTCGGCGCCCTGCTGGTGGCAGGCGTGCTTCCGGGTGTCGTCATCTCCCTTTGCATGGCGGTCCTGGTCGTATTTTATGCCATTAACCGGAAATACCCGAGAGACAAGTTTGAGTCGGTCGGAAAGTTCTTTAGGGATCTGGCCGGAGGCATCCTTCCGGCGCTGACACCGGTCATCATCATTCTCGGTATCTACACCGGTATCTGCACGCCCACGGAGGCGGCTGTCATCTGTGTGGTCTACGCAATGTTCCTGGGCGTTGTGGTCTACCGTGCCCTGACGATCAAAAGGCTGTGGAAGGTACTGAAGGAGACCTGTGTGGAAGCAGGTCCGATCTGCATCCTGCTGGCGGTATCCACGCTGCTCGGCGCCGTGCTGATCAAGGCGCAGATTCCGCAGAAGCTGATCGCCGGCCTGATGACGGTCATTCATTCAAAATGGACGTTCCTGTTCCTGCTCAACATTGCCTTCCTGATCGTCGGCATGTTCATGGAGACAGTATCAGCCATCACGATCCTGACACCGATCATCTTCCCCATGGCACAGCAGTTCGGCGTGAACGGCGTGCATCTTGGCATTGTCATGGTGTTCAACCTCATGATCGGCGTGCTCTCACCGCCTTTCGGCGTGGTGCTTTTCGCAACAGCCAAAGTCGGCAAGGTTCCCATGGGCAAGCTGATCAAGGCGCTGATCCCATGGTTCCTGTTCCTGCTGATCGCGCTGGCGATCCTCACGATCTTCCCGGGCATCAGCACATTGATCCCGTCCATGATGAATCTGGGCGGAGGCGCATAAACCGGGAAATAAATAAACCGGGAAATAAAAAAGGCTGCCCTCAGTCAAACAGGGCAGCCTTTTTTCATGCCGGTTATCTTCATTTCAGTCGTCATACAGATTTCAGTCGTCATACAGCGCGTAACTGATCTCATCCAGCTCCGCATGCCGGTACTCCGGCCAGCTGTACTGATTCATATAGTCTCCCAGGTAATGGTACTGGGAGTCTTTTTTCTTGTCCAGCCAGTCATAGAGATCGCATTCGATCCTGTCCGTGACGATCGCCATGCTGCCCCGCTGCTTATTGATGATTCCGGTCAGCTTCAGGCGGGTCAGCGTGTTCTGCAGATCCTGCCGCAGGTTGCTCAGGTAGGAGGTCTTTTTCTCGGGATCCCCGTCGTCCTCCCACAGACAGGCGATGATCTCGCCGTTCGTTGTCTGGGCTCCGCGGTTGTTGATCAGGACCGCGACCATCTCCTTGGTCCGGTTGTATTTGAAGGTCACCGGCTTTCCGTCAACAAACAGTTCGAAGTTGCCGAAGGTCTGGGCAAAGACGCGTTTGTGTTTCTTTCGCTCCTCCGGATACCGCAGATCGTCAAGTTCTTTCTGAAAAGCAGGTTTTTTGCCGGGCTTGATCAGGTAACCGCTTGCATGGAGCGCCAGGGCATCGAGAGCAAACTCACTGTGCTCTGTCACAAAGATCAGGTTGACAAAAGGATTCAGCTCCTTCAGGTACTGTCCCAGGTCGATACCGTTCAGTTCAGGCATGTTCACATCCAGAAACGCGACGTCGATCTCCTGCGTTCTGGCCTCAGCCAGTGCCGACAGGGAACTGTCGAAGCAGAAGATATCCGCCAGCGGCTGAAGGGATTTTACGATATCGGAAATGGCCTTCAGATCTTTGGCATTGTCATCCACAATCATTATATTCATGACCATTCTCCTTACTTACTTCAAATACCCAGGCCGACAGGCCTGACCTTCTGGTGTTCACGCTGCTCTTTTGTCATGCTCAGCGGATTTGCCTCCCCGACCACGATCGTTTTGCCGCTGGTGATCGCTGCTTCGCGCAGGGCACCGGCGTTCATGTCGGCGATCACCAGAGCCGCGAAACGCTCATAATTGTCCTCATCGATTACCGGGAAATGGTGCTGCATCCGGTACCAGTGTTCAGGGTCAAAACCGATATCTCCCACATACAGCCGGTCCGCTGTGGATTCGACCTGTTCCAGTCCCGCCACTTCACCTGTGGAGGTGTCGAAATCCTCACAGAAAAGAATGGCATAGACCCGGAGGATCTGGTCCCTGACCGTCTCCTTCTTCCCCTTTTTGGTCATCCTTCCCGTTTCCGTATCCATGACCTTATAGTAAAGGTCCTGTGCTTCCTCACTCTTTTCAAAATTGAGGATCGCTTCATAAAACTCCCGTGAAATCAATTGCGTGGCCATGTATCTCTCACCTCCCTGATTTTTTTAAAAAGCCATGATTTCGGTATAGACAGGGCGTCCGTTTTTCTGTTCCGATTTCATCAGCGATATTTTTTTGACCATCATCTCCCCTTTCGGTGCCGGTACCTGTTTCCAGTTTCCGGAAGTTTTCCGGATCAGGGTGATGTGGGGCTCAAACTTCTTTGTGTCAAAACGGATCTGCGCGGCAGAGAGTGCTTCCCGGACAGCGCGGGCCGCGCCGTTCAGCCCCTGGTTGCCCTTTACGCCAACCCACAGGATATCACCGAAGCAGCCAAGGCCGTCCAGAGAAAGTTTGAACGGTTTCCATGTTACGGTCCTGAGCGCGTCCATGACCTGCTCAGGCTCCCTGATCTCTCCGATAAAAGCAAGGGTCAGATGCAGGTTCGCGGTCGGCGAATAGTTTCCCTTAATCCCGCACTGTTTCATCTCATGCAGCGTCTGGTTGACGCTTTTCCTGATCTCATCCGACAGTGTGACGGCAACAAACAAGCGACTCATAACAACCTCCACCTTACGCTTCCTGTCCGGCCGTATCTCCTGCCAGACCGAGTTCCTGCGCGTGCGCCTTCATGCCTTCGATGGCAATGGCCGCCACATCTTTCACCTCCATGTCCAGCATCTCACAGCCCTGCCGGATCAGTTCCCGGTCGCATTTTGCCGCGAACCGTTTGTCCTTGAACTTTTTCATGAAGCTTTTGGTTTCCAGATCCGTGATCCCGTGGGGGCGCATCCTGGCACAGGCCTGGATGATGCCGGTCAGCTCATCCACGGTGAAAAGGCATTTTTCCATATTTGTCTCCGGTTTGACATCCGTGCAGATTCCATAGCCGTGGGACAGGATCGCCCGGATATCGGCCTCATCGATCCCGGCCTCCCGAAGCGGCTGCTCCGTGTGCTGCAGATGTTCGTCGGGGTATTTTTCATAGTCATAATCATGAAGCATTCCGATTGCCTGCCAGTGTTCAACGTCTTCTCCGAAATGCTGCGCCAGGGCGCCCATCGCGTAACAGACATTTTTGGCATGAAGGATCAGATGTTCCTCCGTGACCATGGTATTATTCAGCTCGGTCGCTCTTTCAAGTGTCAGCATAGCTTATTCCTCCTGTTCGTAATAAGAAGCGCAGGACGCATACAGTTCCGACGCATAGCGGAGTACATCATCGTCCGCGAAAAACTGGGGCTTATGAAGCTCCGTCACCTCCTGGCCCGGCGTATGGCTGCCTGTCCAGAAAAAGAACGACGGGGCATATTCCCTGTACAGCGAGAAATCCTCACTTGCCAGAGACGGCGGGGCGTTCGTGATCACGCTGCCTGTTTCACCGGCGCAGCGGATGGCGGCAGCCGTCATCTGCGGGCTGTTCCACACCGCCGGAATCCGTTCCCTCCAGATGATCTCGGAGCGGCATTCATAGGCGGCAGCCGTACTGCCGACAATGGCCTTTACGCGGTCGACAGCCCGGTCCAGGACAGCGTCCGAAAGGGATCGGATCGTCCCTTTGATCAGGACCTCGTCCGCGACCCGGTTCACCACGGTCCCGCCGCTGATCATGTTGATGGAAAGGACCGCCGATTCCAGGGGATTCACGTTCCGGCTGACCACGGTCTGCAGGGACTGCACAACGGCGGCGGCACAGACAATGGGATCGGTATTCAGATGCGGCATGGAACCGTGCCCGCCTTCACCGAATATCTTCACATCAAAATTGCGCTTGGCGGCCATCAGGGCCCCCTCCCGGCAGACGACCCGGCCGGTCTGAACAGAGGGCCAGTTGTGCATGCCGAAGCACACACCCGGATGGATCACATCAAACAGGCCTGCATCGATCAGCATTCTGGCGCCGGTCGTCCCCTCTTCCGCGGGCTGAAAGACCAGGTCGATGGTGGCTTTCAGTTCACCCTTCTGTTTTTTCCGGCAAAGCACCATGGCGGCGCCGGCCAGGGCGGACGTATGCACATCATGGCCGCACGCATGCATCACACCCGGATTCTGAGACTGCCAGGGAATCTGTGTCATCTCTGTCTGGGGCAGGGCATCGATATCCGCCCGCAGCATGATCTCTCCTTTCGGCTCATCTGCCGGGATCTGCGCAGCCACACCGGTCTTTACAGGCAGATCCAGGATCCGGCAGCCGGGCAGCTGCGAAAGAAATTCCCTGATCTTTTCGCTTGTCCGGTATTCTTCGCCGGAAAGCTCCGGGTGCATATGCAGATCGTGGCGGAAAGCAATAACCCTGTCGTACTCTTCCTGCAAAAGCCTGAATCGATCCATTGTTTTTTCCTCCAGCCAACAAAGTATACCATACACATATGCGGGCTACAATTGCAGAATTGCAAGTAAACGGTGCAGCCGGGAAAATTGACCATCCGGCAGAGGACTGCTATGATTAGACTGACGCTGATATGCGGGTGCCGGAGCGTCCCGGCTTCGGGAAACGGGGGATGTCAACGATGATGAAAGCAGTCAATCTTCATCTTCTTACAAGAATACGTGATCACAGCACCATGTCGATGCTGTTTCAGGCGCTCGGCGGCCGCTCCGACGGCAAAATGATCAGCCCCCACGAGGCCGCTTCTCTGTGCGCGCTGACGGATCTGCTTACGCAGGGGCTGCATGAACGGGGCGTGAATCCGTCTGAATGGATCGGTCTGCTGGACGGCTTCTTTTTTTCCTATGTGATCGAACACATCGGGAAAGAATTTGATCTTCTGAAAATCTCCTCCGACGGGGACAGCGTTCTGAACATTGAGCTGAAGAGTGAGGACATCGGAAAAGAGCGGATCAAAAAGCAGCTGGAGCAGAACCGGTACTATCTGTCCCATGCCGCCGGCACGATCTTCTCCTTTACATATGTCATGGAGACGGACGCGCTTTACACGCTGAACAGCAAAGGCCATATGCGTACATGCCCGGCAGGGGAACTGATCGATGTCCTGATGCGTCCCGTCTGGAAGGACTACCTGAAGGAACAGATCGACCGTCTCTTCCGCTCGGCTGACTATCTGATCTCACCGGTGGCAGCGCCGGAGAAATTCCTGCAGGGGCAGTATTTCCTGACCAACCAGCAGTTTGATTTCCGGCGAAGGATCCTGGAACACCTGAAGCAGGAAGCGCATCCGGTCATTTCCGTCACCGGAATTGCGGGCACAGGCAAGACGCTTCTGCTTTTTGACCTGGCCATGCAGCTTTCCCGGAAAGACCGGGTTCTTCTGATCCATTCCGGCCCGCTTCGCAGAGGGCACCTGGTGATCAATGAACGGCTGAAAAATGTGGAGATCCGCGGATCCGATTCGATCCCGGATGAGGAGGATCTGGCAGGCTGTGCCTGTCTGATCGCAGATGAAGCAGATCATCTCGGATATGCTGTCCTGAAAAGCCTTTTTGCACAGGCGGTGGCTCATGACATACCCGTGATCCTTGCGTATGATCCCCATGATCTGCTGGACTGGCAGCCCCAGGAAGAACCGGAGACCGATACAATCAGCCTGATCGAAAACACCTGCACCCTGGCGCTGGCCTTTACAGGGAACATCCGGATCAACAGACCGGTCTACGCGTTCCTCCGCACCCTGCTCAACCTGAAAGACCGCTCCGGACATCCGGATTACGGGTGTGTGGATGTCCTTTATGCCGTGGATCGTGCGGAGCTTCGCCTCATAACGCAGTACTACAGGCGTTTGGGCTATGAGCTGATCGGTCCGCTGGCCGTCAGGGAGAGGGCGGACACGGTGATCGCTCAGGAGTATGGAAAGGTGATGATGGTGATGGACCGGAACTATTACTATGATGACGCCGGCCATCTCTGTGCCCGTGAAAACGAGGAGACATCCATCCGTCTTCTCTATGAAGGGCTTTCGAGGACAAGAGAGAATCTCTGTCTGATCATTGCCGGCGAACCCGAACTCTTTGCCCGGATCCTCGGGATCCGGCTTCATCGTCCGGAAAAGGAAAAGCAGGGAGCCTTATGATGACTCCCTGCTTTTTGTCAGTTTATCTGTTCTGTCCGGATGACCGGACAGCTTCGCGTTTTAACGTGTTACGACTCAGGATCAATCCCAAAGATCAACAGATCCTGCGCTGTTTTCACTTACCCAGTAAGCTTTGTTCTCTTCCGGCTTTACATAGATATGATTGGCATCCGGCGCAGCTGCCTTCACCTTCTCAATGATCTCTTCCGTTGTGATGGAACCGCCCATTAAGGACTGAACGGTGATTCCGATCTCCTTTGTCTTCGCGATTTCCTTCTCGATCTTTTCCTTTACGGTTTCGACCACTTTGGCGACTTTCTTATTCTGTTTCGCTTTGGTGATGGCTTCTTCCAGAGGCATTTTTTCTTTCTTTGCCGTCTTGGGAGCAGCTTTCTTCTTGGGCGCAGCGGCTTTCTTCTTAGCGGGTTTTGCTTCTTCCGGCGCAGCAGCCTTTACTTCTTCTGCCTTCTTTTCCGGTTCGGCAGCCTTCACTTCCTCAGCCTTTTTCTCGGGCTCGGCGGCTTTTGCTTCCTCAGCCTTCTTTGCCGGCTCAGCCTTGGCAGCAGCGGCTTCCTTCTTCAGTGTGGTTTCCTTGGTTTCCTTTACAGCTTCATTAACGACAGTTTCTTTTTTCATTGATTCTTTCACTTCTTTCTTTTCTTCTTTTTCACTTCGACCGCGCGAAGCGCTTTAATCTCTTCAGATAATACTGACAATCTCTTTCCTGTTCCCCCGCATTTGGTATTATACATATATTTTTCGAATTGTCCATCCATAAAGAAGAAAAGAAAAAACAGTTATTTCAGGGAAGGTGCCGTGAATGCTTACCTTTCGAACCGGATCACGTTCCAGCTCAGCGCCGGAAGCATGACATCCACTCTTCCGCCGTCAGGCTGTACAGACGGACAGGACGAGGGAACAACCTCGTTCGGATTGTCCTCCGTGTTGACCGCATGCACGTCATCGTGATGAAGCACGATGTGTTCCGTCATGCGGAGCGTACCGAAGGACCGAAGATCCAGGGAGACGGCGCAGCCGTCCGTAAGATCACGGTTGACGGCAAAGACCGTTACGCCGCCGTCGTCGTCCAGGGTGGCAATGGCATCCAGGATCGGGACGTTCTCGTAATCGCTGCAGTCATAGACCGGCGAATCCACGATCGCCTGCAGCGCTGTGCCGCGGCCGTATTTCGAGGCATGCATAAACGGATAATAGATCGTCTGCGCCCAGCAGCCGCCCCCGTTCCTTGTCATGATCGGGGCGATCACGTTGACCAGCTGCGCCAGGCAGGCGACCTTGACCCGGTCGGCATTGCGCATGAGCGTGATCAGCATGGAGCCGACCAGCAGCGCATCCTCAAAGTTGTAGACATCTTCAAGCAGCGGCAATGCCCGGTTCCACTTGTCCTGTTTCCAGATCTCCTTGTCCTGCTCATTGGAATGATACCAGACGTTCCACTCGTCGAAGGAGAGGTTGACCTGCTTTTTGCTGTGCTTCTTTCCCTTGACGGCATCGCAGATGGAGACAACGCTTCTGATAAAGTCGTCCATATCCATCGTGCGGGCAAGGAATCCCGCCGTGTCGCCGGTCGGATTGCCGTAATAACGGTGAAGGGAGACATAGTCGATGTTCTCGTAGCATTCATTCAGCATGGTCAGTTCCCAGTCACCGAAAGTGGGCATCTCGGAACCGGAGGAACCGCAGGCTACCAGTTCGATGGAGGGATCGACCCACTTCATCATCTTGGCCGCCTCGTTGGCAACGCGCCCGTACTCGTACGCCGTCTTCTGTCCCATCTGCC
>JAGCAV010000195.1 GCA_017652545.1 Lachnospiraceae bacterium | reverse complement strand
GCTGACGCGGATACCGTGATCAGTGTTCTGATCGGGATCAAGAGGACCGGATACAACACAGTAGATATTCCGTTAAGTGAGATCACTTTGCTGAACAGACCGCAGAACCGGAAACTGGTCTTCACGCCGGCAGACAAGATCACCATCAGCGTGAAGGCGGACAGTACCGACAATCTGCCGGTCGCGGCTGAAGACATCCAGGCGGTCATGGACCTGCTTGAATGCAGGGAGCCGGGGAACTATGATATTCCGGTATCCATCACGCTGCCGGAAGGCTACACGCTCAGCGACGAGGTGATCGTGAAGGTCAGCTCCAGCGATACGGGAGCGGACGACAATACGGCGCAGATCCGTTCTGCCGGAACCTCTCAGGAAGAGGAGGAAATGGAAAGCGAACAGTAGCGCCTTAAGATGATGGACTTGCAATAATCAGGCAGCAGTAGTATAGTATTAGTTCAGCTTTTATCAGTTATTGTATCAAGAAAAGGGGTTGATCAGGATGTACATGAAAAAAAGCCTTGGCAGATTGCTGCCGATGCTGCTGACAGCCGCAGCTGTAGTGATGCTGTATATATCGGCGGTTACGACCGCGGCAATGGCCGATACGGCATATAAGGCTGTCCAGGAAGAAGACGGCTGGTACCTGACAGAGGCATCTACCGGCAATAAAGTGACCGGCGTGAAGGGAATCGCAGAGTTCCCGAAGGGATCCGGTGATTATTACTGGTTTCGCAACACAAAGGGACTGATCTACCGGAAAGCCTGGATCAAAGCCAACGGCAAGAGATACAGGGCTTTGAACAGAGGCAAACTGGCAAGCGGAAGAGTCAAGGTCGGCAGCAAGTATTATTACTTCAAGAAGACGACCCATTACATCCTGGAGAATGTCTGGAAGAAAGTCAACGGCGGCTACTGCCGGTTTGGCAAGAAGGGCATCCAGATGCTCGGCTTCGGAACCGTGAAGGGATATACCTATTACTTCGATCCGGAAAATTACGGAATCCGTGCGACCGGATGGAAGACTGTTTCCGGGAAAAAGTATTATTTCAATGCCAGAGGCCGGATGCAGAAGGGGTTCGTCAAGATTGACGGGCACACCTATTATCTCAACAACCAGGGCGAGATGGTCACCGGGTGGATGAGCGACGGAAGCAAAAAGTATTATTTCAACAAGACCACCGGCGCCATGTATACGGGCAAGAAGACCATCGACGGAAAGACCTATGATTTCGGAACAAAAGGCTATATCGAGGAGTCAGGGACCTGGTCCATCCGCGTCAACAAATCCACCAACGTGGTCACGATCTACAGGGGCTCAACGCCCACCAAGGCGTGTCTGTGCTCTGTGGGACTGAATGACGCGACGCCAAGCGGAACCTTCTCGCTGCAGGCACCGAAGGCAAACTGGCATCCGCTTTTCGGCGGTGTGTACGGACAGTACTGCCGGACCATTACGGGAAATATCCTCTTCCATTCGGTATATTACAATACATACCGCAACATTCATACGCTGGCGACCGGCGAATATGTGAAGCTCGGTCAGGCCGCTTCCCACGGCTGCGTAAGGCTGTCGGCGGGAGATGCCTACTACATCTGGACCAATGTGCCGACAGGCACAAAGGTGACCATCGGATATTTCGGAAATACGGATCCGCTTCCCAGACCGAAGCTGACGCCGCTGAACGGGAAGGATTATGACCCGACCGATCCGATTCTGACAGACTGACGGATCAGACAGCGATTTGCCCCGAAGGGCCGAAAGGTAAACGAAATTGAAGAAACGGGCTGCTCACCAGAAGCAGCCCGTTTCCGAACACGCAGGGCATTGATCCGGATGCCCGGCAGTCACTCGGGAGTATACGATTGGTAAAACGGGAACGATATAAACGCCTGATCATGTTTCTGGCTTCTGTACTTGTGATCGGTATCCAGACACTCAATTTCGCCTGGGTCTGGTTCAACAAATACAATTTCAAAAGCGTGATCGGATCAACCTACTGGAGACGGGGACACTGGGCGCTGATCCTGCTGTATGCAGTGATCGTACTCATTGTATCCCGGCTTTTTGGCGCCCTGAAGGTCGGATATATGCGGGTGCTGGACGTCATTATTTCCCAGATTCTTTCCGTGATCACCGTCAACATGATCACTTACCTGCAGCTGGCGCTGATCGGGCGCTGGAAGTTCCTGACGCACATCGGTCCCATGCTGGGACTGACGGCGGTCAATCTCGTGGTGGTGATCCTCTGGGTATTCTTCGGGCGCTGGATCTATTCGGTCGTCTATCCTCCGAGACAGTCGATCCTGGTCTATGACCGGCACGATCCGGACCGGCTCCTGAAAAACCTGTCTTCCAGAAAAGACAAATACATCATCAGTGAAGCGGTCTATCTGGGCAGCGGACTGGATTACATCAAAAAGCGGATCGATCATTATGACGGCGTGATCCTGGGTGACCTGCCCTCCCACGAGAGGAACCAGCTGGTCAAATACTGTTTCCAGCGAAACATCCGCTGTTACTGTTCACCGAAGATCTCCGATATCATGATCATGAGTTCGGAGAAGATCCATATGTTTGATACCCCGCTGCTTCTGTTCCGAAACAGGGGACTGACGGTGGAGCAGCAGTTCGTGAAAAGGATCTTTGATGTTGTGGTATCCCTGCTGATGCTGATCATCCTGTCACCGATCCTGCTGGTGATCGCGCTCCTGGTCTGGGGATATGACCGCGGACCGGTATTCTATAAACAGGAACGCCTGACGGAAGGCGGGAGAGTGTTCAAGGTACTGAAGTTCCGCAGCATGAGGGTCGATTCCGAGAAGGAAGGGGCCAGACTGGCCATGAAGAACGATGACCGGGTGACACCGGTCGGAAGGGTCCTGCGCAACATTCATTTTGATGAACTTCCCCAGCTGATCAACATCCTGAAGGGAGACATGTCGCTCGTAGGCCCGAGACCGGAGAGACCTTCCATCGCGGCGGAATACACAAAGGCGATCCCGGAATTTGCCTACAGGCTGAAGGTCAAGGCAGGCCTGACGGGTTATGCGCAGGTCTACGGGAAATACAATACGACACCCTATGACAAGCTCAAGCTGGACCTGACATATATTGAAAATTATTCGTTTTTCCTGGACCTGCAGCTGATCGCCACCACGGCCAAGATCCTTTTCCAGAAGGAAAATACGGAAGGCGTGGAGCAGTGGCAGAAGACGGCCGCGACGCAGGATGAGAACAGAAAGGGCTGAAAAACGCCGGGCAGGAAGGCGCAGGGAGCCATACAGATAACAGCATGGAAAACACGGCATCCGCAAAAAACAGACAGGACAGATCGGAAGAACTGATCAGGACGCAGAAGCTGGTGACGACCCTTGCCAGAAATGATTTCAGGACCCGCTTTGCAGGGTCATATCTGGGCATTGTCTGGGCATTCGTCCAGCCGATCGTCACGATCTTTGTCTACTGGTTCGTTTTTTCCACACTTCGCGCCCACGCGGTGCGTGAGGTGCCTTTTGTGCTGTGGCTGATCGCCGGACTGGTGCCCTGGTTCTATTTTCAGGAAGCGCTGAATTCCGGGACAAATTCCCTGATCGAATACAGCTACCTGGTGAAAAAGGTGGTATTCAACATTGACATTCTCCCGATGGTCAAGCTGTGTTCGGCCCTGTATGTACACGCGTTTTTTGTCGCTGTTGTGGTGATCCTCTATACCGTGATGGGCCATTTCCCGGGGATCAGTGTGCTCCAGCTTCTGTACTATTCGCTCTGCATGTTCCTGATGGTGCTCGGCGTATCCTATCTGACCAGCTCGGTAGTCATCTTTTTCCGTGACCTGAGCCAGATCATCAACATCGTGCTGCAGGTCGGTGTCTGGATGACGCCGATCATGTGGAATTTCGATGACCTGCATCTGAACAGGATCCTGCAGTATATTTTTAAGCTCAATCCCATGTACTACATTGTCTCCGGCTACCGGGACAGCCTGATCAACAAAGTCTGGTTCTGGCAGCACCCGGCGCTGACGGCCTATTTCTGGGTGTTTACCATTGGCATGTTCGTGCTGGGACGCCGCGTGTTCAACAGGCTGCGGGTGCATTTTGCGGATGTCCTGTGAGGACGGATG
>JAGCAV010000194.1 GCA_017652545.1 Lachnospiraceae bacterium | reverse complement strand
GATCAGCCGCTGCTCGCTGACACGCACCACGTCGTACATGTTGGCGTCACGCATGCCCTCGGCGATGACCAGAGGTCCTGCGACTTTTTTAATCCTTCCGGTGCTCATCTTATGCCTCTCACCATCCTCTCGATGCAGCTTCTCCTCTCCGGAAAAACTGCCTGGCTTTCTTATTTATCTTCTCCAAACAGAATATCGCTTCCGACAGCCTGCTCCACGCTGGCCTTTACCCTGCGGACACCCTCGCCCGTATCTCCCTTTACGCCGGGGATCAGGATGATCGAAGGCATCATCTTGTCGCGATATTTATCGATATCCCTGCGGATCCTGTCCGCAAGCTCCTCAGTAATATAAATGATTCCGTATCCGCTGTCCGCAATCTGGTGAAGCGTCTTCGCGGCCTCCGCCGTGTCACTGACCGGAAAGGTTGCAAGGCCGATGGCGGAAAAACCGTAGATACTGTCGTAATCTCCCATAACCGCTATTTTATACATACATCTTCCTTACCCTTTCCCGGATCGCTTCCTCACCAAATCCGTTGGCCTTGGCCGTCAGAATGATGCGCGCCATCCGTATCTCGTTTTCCCGGGCAAGATAGTACGCCACGATGGGGCTGACAGACACGGAATTCATCCGCTGCGGACGGATCGTCTCGATCAGACGGTTGTCACACCAGCGTTCAAACGCAGACGGTGACTGCCTGATGGCATCCGCTGCCTCAGCGTATCCGCTTTCCTGCAGGTACGTATACAGCGCTTCCTCTCCGCGGGATGCTGCCTGTGCCAGGCTCTCGGCGCTGAGTGCGTCGCACTCGGCCAGCGCTTCCTTGAGGAAAACATACGATTTCCCGGTCTTGGCGGAACGCACAGCGATCTTGATATCCGCCACGGCCGCCTGGGATGAGACATAGCTTTTCATCATCTCATTCTTCATGCGGCGGCTGCGCTTTTGCATCTCTTCCAGACAGCCTCTGTCCACGATCGTATCACAGCGCTGACCGTCCATGGTATTTACCATCACCTCAAACGCTTCCTGTGCGGTCTCACGCATGAATTCCGGAAGCGCGGCAAAATCCTTGTCACGGATGATGCGCATGATCTCTTCGCGTCCCAGCCCCTCGATGTCATAAAAGATCTTCTCGTGGCTGCCCTCTGTAACGACCTCCTTGATGCCGGCCTTCAGGTTGTGGAAAAGCTTCGGATACTCCAGCACTTCAAAGATTGCCGGATCGATCTTCAGCTCCTTCATCAGCGCCCAGCTTTTCGCTTCTTCCGCGGCAAGCATATCCTCCGCGTTTTTCGCGCTTTCCTGGTCGCCCCAGCCCTTGTCGCTGAGGAAGGCGAGCACAGAAGCTTCATCCTTCATGGAAGCCATCTGGGCGATATCGGCATCTGTTAAGAGCTTCTTCTCTTTGACACGGATCCGCGCAACGGCAAAAGCATAACTGTTATCTCCCATTTGCGCTCTCCTTACCACAAAATCGAATTCGCCAGATCACGGAGCGTTTCCGCCTTCTCGGCAAAGATCGCATCCAGCGAACAGTTCTCCTCTATTCCTCCGTAGGAGAGGATAAATCCGCTCTTGATCCTGACCGGATCCTCAGACACCTTCAACGTTCCGCCGGCCTTCTTCGCGATCTGCGCCAGCTCTTCCTTCAGCTGGGGCGTCACCGCTTTCAGGTCGGTCTCATTGAAGCAGATCTGACCCTCTCCGGCACGTGCCTTCTTCTCCACCAGCTTTTTGACCATGGAGAAGTAGTCGCCGGTATCCTGCGTCTGAAGCTTCATATAGGCTTTGTGGATCACTTCATCAATGATCCCCTGTTTTGCCTTCAGCACAGCCTGTCTTTTGCGGAGTGCGGACTGGGAAACGGCCCGCGACTTGAGCTCCAGAACCGCTTTTTCGGCCTTCTGCCCTGCTGCTGCAGTCGCTTTCTCATCAGCCGCCGCGCCTTCCTTCAGAGCTGTTTCCGCTGTTTCCTTTGCTTCCTTCAGCAGCGCTTCCGCCGCGTTTTCAGCTTCCTGCAGGATTTCTCTTATAATATTGTCTACTCCTGCCATTCTGGGATTCTCCTTTCTCACTTCGCCTTTACCCTGCGGCTGTCCGCACGTAAAAGGCGTTTTGCATCATCTTCCGCAAAGATCAGTGGATGTTGGTGATGGTAAGAATGGAAACCAGCAGAGCAAGGATCGCGTATGTCTCGACCATGGCCGGGAACAGCATGGCTTTACCGAACTGATCCGGCTTCTTGGCTACGATGCCGATGGAAGCAACGGAAGTTCTTCCCTGATGGTACGCTGAGACCAGACCGACCAGCGCGATGGGCAGGCAGGCAAGCAGATACATAAGCCCGGTATGGGTGTCTGAGACTGCTGTTCCGCCAAGGATGCCGATCTGTGAGAGTGTGATGAATGTGACCAGAAGTCCGTAGATACCCTGGGTACCCGGAAGCAGCTGAAGGATCAGAACCTTAGCGAACTGATCGGGATCTTCCGCGACAACGCCTGCCGCAGCCTGACCGGCCAGACCGACGCCCCATGCAGAACCGATGCCTGCCAGCGCGGTTGACAACACTGCTCCTGTCAAAGCGAGAACCATACCTAAACTCATGATACTTTTTCCTCCTTTAATTCAATGTACTTATCTTCATTTTTAAACGCATTGAAGGGTTTCCCGCCGCCCTCGTAGAATTTTCCGAAGAATTCAACAAACTGCAGACGGTTTGTATGCACATATGCGCCCAGCGCATTAATGCCGAAATTAAGCGTGTGTCCGAGAATGAACACAATGATGAACAGGATCGCGCCGACAACGCCGCCCCCGAACATGCTCGCCATCATATTGATGACGTTGGCGATAACGCCGGTTGCCATACCCAGTGCCAGAAGCCTGGAATATGAGAGCACATCGGACAGCCATCCGGTCACGCCGTAGATATCGTAGGCGCCGAGCAGGATCCGCAGCACAAAGTTGGGTGTGCTTCTCTCCTGCATGACCAGGATGATCACCAGGCCGATCAGTGTGATGGCCTTGGCGAAGGTTCCCCAGGCAGCCAGGCCCGAGAAATCAAACGCGTCGCCCGCGATGGAGCTGAACAGCTTCGACGGAAGGAGCATCAGGATCAGTCCCGTCAGGAACAGATACCAGCTCAGCACATCGGAGACCCATCCGACGATATCCCTGTTCCGCAAATATTCCCAGCCTTTGATTCCAAGGCCGAAGAACAGATGGATCACGCCGAAGCACATGCACCACACCAGCAGCTTCATCGGCTGTGCCATGGGCTCGAACCAGAGCGGCTTCATGATCGGTGCCTCGCCGGCATATCCGAAGAACGTCCTCGCGATCACGGTCGGCGCATCTCCGAAGAAACCGCCGTACATGATGCCCCAGAAAGCTGTGGATACGCCGCACCAGAAGAACAGCTTGATCATCTTGAACATCCCGGAGCTCAGTTTATCCTTGAACCTGAGAACGACAATGCCGCAGGCGATCGCCATCATCAGGCCGTATCCCAGGTCGGAGAACATCATGCCGAAGAAGAACACATAGAAGATCGACATGATAAATGTCGGATCCACATGGCCTTTTGTCGGCAGGCCGTAGGATTCGAGCACGCCCTCCGCGGACTCCGAAAACGGATTGTTCTTCAGCAGCGTCGGCGGTATCTCGTCTTCCGGAACCTCTTCCTGTTCCACCACCGCGCCGTACTGTTCCGACAGCACCTTCGCCACTGCGTCAGCCTGCGGGGCCGGCACCCAGCCTTCCATGAAGAACACATTCTCAGTCTGCGGGATGCTCCCCAGCAGCTGATATTTCTCCGCTCTTGTCCGGTAATAGTCAGCCGCGATCTTCAGCTTGGTCCGCTGCGATCCCGCTTCGGCCAGTGTCCCGGACAGCTCATCGATCTTCTTCTCCAGGGCGGCAATATGCGCTTCCGCTTCCTTCTTTATCTGGGCCGGTGTCTTCCAGAGGATCTGCGACGGTCTGGCAAAGCCCTGTCCCCGCAGGGAGGTCTCCACCGTTTCCGCATCCTTCTTCATACAGATGACCGCCACACAGGTCACATCATTCTCCGAGGAGATGATGTTGACACTCACCGCCGGAGGATCGCTCAGGCCTTCGCTTGCCGCGGCAAATATCTCAGCCTCGCTCATGCCGCCCGGCATGGTGCCGATCAGGACCAGCGTCTTTTTCGTCCCCTTGAAATTCATGGGGATATCAAGGTTCATCCACGGCGTAAGTGATTCGATCCGAACCTGCTCCTTCTGGATGCTTCCCCTGCATTCCTGTATTTCTTTTTCATCCCGTAAGATCTTCTGCGCGATCTTCAGATAGTGCTGCTGGTGCTTGACCACTTCCTTGAGAGAAGCCTTGGTAACCGGCTCCTTTCCGGTAAAGAGAGCAAACCCCTTGTTCTCCGGTGCATAGGTGTCCAGCACGTCCAGCGCCTTGTCAAACATCTGGGCGTTCTTCTCGTACTGTGCCTGCTGCGCCCGGGTATCCATGATGGAAAGACCCTCTTCCTCCGGCATGAAGGTGCTCACTTCCATGCAGCCCATGCTCTGGAGCGCTTCCAGTATCTTTTTACGGTTTTTCTTGTTTGCGCAGATG
>JAGCAV010000193.1 GCA_017652545.1 Lachnospiraceae bacterium | reverse complement strand
GGCCTTTTCTGGCCCCTTCCGCACTCCCGGCATCAGCCAGTACATCCAGCGATGCCTTCATTGACATGGGGTTGGCGTTGTAGCAGTCATCGATCAGGGTATACCTGTCCGTCTCCACGATATTCAGTCTGCCGCCGACCCTCTCAACACCTTCAATTCCCGAACGGATCTGCTGGAGGGAAAGGCCGTAGCGTTCCCCGACTGCCGCAGCAGCCAGCGCATTCATGACCATATGCCGTCCCGGAATGGGAATCGTCACCTCAAATGAACCGCCCGGGGTATGTATCGTACATGAACTTCCCCTCAGGCCCAGCGGGCGGATGTCTGTCGCGAAGAAGGAGATCAGGTCTGCCTCTTTCTCCGGGATGCCGTAAAACACAGGCAGGATCCCGCCCACATTCCGGACCGTCCGGAGCTTATCGTCATTTCCGTTCAGGACGATATGCCCGTCTTCCTTGAGGAAATCAAAGATCTCCGTTTTTGCGCGGAGCACCCCGTCCCGGTCACCCAGGAATTCAAGATGACACTGTCCGATATTCGTGATCACGCAGGTGTCGGGTCTGGCGATCTGCGCCAGCCGGTGCATTTCCCCGAAGTCGCTGATCCCCATTTCCAGAACCGCGATCTCATGCTCCTGTGTCAGATCAAAGATCGTCAGCGGCAATCCGAGCTCGTTGTTGAAATTGCCTTTCGTTTTATGCACACAGTACTTCTGTGCCAGCACGGCCGCGATCATTTCCTTGGTGCTTGTCTTGCCCACGCTGCCGGTCACACCGACCACGGGAATCCCCAGATAGCATCTGTAGTATTCCGCGATCCCTTTCAGCGCGGTCAGTGTCGAATTGACTTTGATCCAGCAGCCTGCCGCGTCAGGCAGCTCCTTTTCCGTGATCACGCAGGCAGCCCCCTGTGAGAAGACCTGGGGAATAAATGAGTGGCCGTCCACGCGTTCACCGACGATGGCGGCAAAAACACTTCCGGATCCGGCCTTCCGGCTGTCTGTCACAATGCTGCTTATCTCTTCATCAGCCGGATATGCCTGGCCGTCCGGAACATGCAGGATCCCTCCGCATGCGTCTGCTATTCTTCTGGGTGTCATTCCCTGCATATCTGACCTCCTTAACCCCCTGCCGTTATCTTAACCCGGGATCCCAAATCTATCTGTCCAGTGATACCTCGATCAGCTTTTCGCACAGCGCGGCGAAATCCATGCCCAGCGCCGCTGCCTCCTGGGGAAGCAGGCTGGTGGGCGTCATGCCGGGCAGTGTATTCAGCTCAAGGCAGTAAACGTTCTCCTGCCTGTCCATCATCACGTCGACTCTGCCGTAGCCGTCAACACGCAGTGCCTGGTACGCGCGTTCTGCCGCATCCTGCATCTTCCGTGTCAGTTCCTCGGAGATCAGTGCCGGGCACGTCTCCACTGTGGAGCCGGCCGCATACTTGTTGTGATAATCATAAAAACCGCTGATCGGCGCAATTTCAATGACCGGGTAGGCTTTTCCGTTCACGACACCGACGGAAAACTCCCGTCCTTCGATATACCGCTCCACGATCAGGACGTCTTCATAGGTAAAGCCTTCTTTTACAGCCTTCTCGTATTCCGCCTCTGAGCGGACGATGGAAACGCCGACACTGGAGCCGCCACAGGCCGGTTTGACCACGCAGGGAAGTCCGACCTCGTTCTCGTCGGTTCTCTGGACCGGGTCACCCTTATGCAGGACGATCCCCCACGGAGTCGGCACCCCGTTTTCCCTGAACAGCTGTTTTGACACTTCCTTGTCCATGGCTAAGGCGCTGCCAAGATAATTGCTCCCGGTATACGGGATATCCAGCAGTTCAAACATGGCCTGGATCTTGCCGTCCTCACCGTTGCTTCCGTGCAGTGCCATAAACACGATATCGGCATATCTGCACAGAGCCAGGACCATTGGCCCGAAAAAGCCAAGCCGGTGCTCTTTTCTGTATGCCCTGATCTTTGCCAGCGAATCATCAAAAGAATGCATATAGGCAGCCGTCTTTTCAAGATCTGCCTTTGCAAGCTCCTCAAAACT
>JAGCAV010000192.1 GCA_017652545.1 Lachnospiraceae bacterium | reverse complement strand
CCCTAAACAGATATTGCGGGGCAGAAACAAGTGCTTTTATCCGGGGTTGAACAAAAATCAGTAAAACTCATTAGAAAGGACAAATTCTCTCTCCCGAACTCGGAATATCCTGCCTGTGTGCCCGGTTTTTGGCTCAGACTCAGAAAAAGGATAAAAGCACTCATTTCTGCCCCGCAAATGAGCGGGTACACCAGACCCGCAAGCCTGACAGCAGAAACAGCCATTGCCCTTCCCGTCTTTTTTCTGTGTATGGCCTGTGTCCTGCAGCTGCTGGATGTCTATGCCTGTGCCGGGAAACTCTCTGCCGCCATTACCCAGACTGCTGAGGAGATGGCGATCGGCGCGTATGCCTCAGAATATATTGAGCAGGATACGCTGCTCGGCGTCGTACTGTCATCAGCATATGCGTCCGGGCGTGTCCATGAAATGGCAGGGGATATCTCCGCCGTGAAAAATGAGAATTTCCTGCTGTCCGGATTTCTGGAAGACGGGGACCTTATTGACATAGTGATGACATGGCAGGTCAGGAACAGGGTGGGACCTGTCCGGATCCCCGGAAGCGTCTTTGTTCAGAGAGGGGCGGTGCGCGGATGGACAGGACGGGAAGGATCTTCCGGTGAGACAGATCATGGCGGGGACGGGCATGATCATACAACGGTGTATGTGGCTGAAAACGGGACTGTGTACCACAGGGACAGCAACTGTACGCACATCCGGCTTTCCATCATTCCGACCGAAAAGGAGAAGGTAAAGAACCTCAGGAATGTATACAGGGAAAAATATCATCCCTGTGAGATGTGCGGAAAGAAAGCATCCGGGACAGTATATATCACGACTGACGGTAACAGGTACCATTCATCACTGGAATGCAGCGGACTGAAACGGACAGTATACAAAAAGGAACTGGGAGATACAGGAGATCTAAGACCCTGTTCAAGGTGCGGCGGGCAGGCATCGGACCATTGACCGGGCAGATCCGGAGGAAAAGGGGAGATGTTCATACTGTGGGGCGACATTCTGGTAACGGGGCTGCTTGTTTTTTTTACCTATCTGGACATCCGGTACCGGCAGATCCTGTGGCCGGCCGCTGCAGTCACTGCCGCAGCCGGTATCCTGCTGCATCTGGCCTGCGGCGTTTCCGTGCTGGAATGCGTGTGGGGTGCCCTGCCGGGCGTCCTTCTGCTGGCTGTATCCGGCATCAGCAAAGGGGCAGTGGGAAAGGGCGACGGCTGTACGCTGCTGGCCTGCGGTATGGTTCTCGGATTTTCAAAAGTTTTTGAACTGCTTCTTGTTGCCCTGTTTTTTGCCGCGGGATGGTCAGTGTTTCTTATGGTCAGAAGAAGGGACAAAAAGCAGACATTTGCCTTCATGCCCTTTCTGCTGGCTGCGCAGATCTGCAGAATGACCGGGTAATACCGGGGAAGATGCAGGGGAAGATACAGGAAAATGAGAAATAATCACAGACAGCTGAAACAGGGGAAATGTGGTCTGTACGCAAATGCTTCCTTCACGGTGGAGGCATCCCTGCTGATGGCGCTCATTCTGCCGGTGCTGATCGCGATTCTTCTTGCAGGGTTTTATCTGCATGACAGCGCATCTCTGGAGATGACGGCAACAGAACTGTGTGCCATGGGCAGCAACCTCAGGGACTATGGGGAGAGGGCTTCCGAACTTGAGCGTGTAAGGAACAGGAGGCTGAGCCATTCGCTTCTGTGGACCAGGCAGGCCGCCGGAACCGTCGGTTCCGGTGAAGAAACCGTCAGCGCGCAGCTCTCAGGAACTTTTACCGTGCCCGGCCTTGTCAGCAGCCTGATGGGAACGGCACAGACACAGATCACAAAAACATGGAGCAGAAGGCTGTTCAGGCCTGCGGAAATGATCTGGAAAGTCCGGGCTGCAAAATATCTGGCTGATCAGGCGTTATCATAAGCCCTGCCGGAGGAATGAGAAAGGCACTGGTTATGAACATCAGTTATCTGCACGACCTTAATGTGAACTACCTGGTGATTGAAGATGAAAGCTTTTATCCGGAAAAGTATACGCTTCGCATGCTGGAGAAAAACGCGCCCGGCTCATTCCTGAAACTGTCACTGAAACAGATGAACGGCGTGACGATCCTGCGGTACCGCATCACTTCCATGCAGCCGCTTGAGCGCATATACGAGCGAAAAACAATGAGCGGGCAGGATATCAGGGCGGTGCTTGACGGGTTTGACCGTATGATCGGGGATGTCAGGCTGTATCTGCTGGAGACGGATGATGTTGTTTTTGATCCGTCCTACATTTTTATGTCCCCGGACAGAAAGGAGATGCGCTTTATCTATGTTCCCGGGCAGAAAGATCTGCTTGGAAGTTCATTGAAGCAGCTTTCGGAATTCATCCTGAAAAAACTGAACCATAAAGATCCGGCGGCTGTTGAAGCCGGGTACGGACTCTATGACAGGGTCGCCTCAGGAGAGGAAGACTACATACTGATCGGGGAAGAACTGCGCAGAAACCTGGAAGAACCCGGGATGGCGCAGGAGAATTCCGGGGCTTTCCCGGATACAAAACCGGATACAAGAAAAGAGCTCTCTGTCGAGAAGGGTCCTTCATCTGTCAATAAAGCGATCGTCCAAAATAAAGCAATCATGCAAAGACCGGTCAGACGGGGGTACGTGGTCCTTGGAATCTGCGGCGGAATTCTGACAGCAGCGGGTTTCGCGCTGTACATCTGGCTGGGAAATCCGGATATGACCCAGATCGGAGGGCTGTTTTTCGGGACGCTTGCCCTGGTCTGGCTGATCATCAGCCTGGTCCAGAACCGGAGAGAAGAAAAAGAAAATGCCGGGATGAATATGGACGAATCAGACGAGGAAGAGTTCTGGAACGCGCTGGTCAGCGGGGAAGACGTTCCGGAGGATAAGACCGGTTCCGGAGGGGAGAAGGAACGGACACGGCCGGGGAAAATGATCATGAATGATCCGGAAGAAACGTGGATGCACGGCGAGACCCGGGCACTGGGCGATGTGGACCGCCGATACCGCCTGGTCCTTGTCAGCCAGGATATCAGGAGATGCCGGGACCTGGTCATAGAAAGTGCCATATCCCTGATCGGAAAGAGCCGTGAAACGGCAGATGTATGCATTCCGCTGGATGTGGTCAGCAGAGTGCACGCAAGGCTGGATTTTACGCAGGAAGGGATCTTTCTGACCGACCTGAATTCAATGAACGGGACTTTTGTCAATGAAAAAAGGCTCGCGCCCAATCAGCGCGTGCCTGTGAAAGAGGGTGACCTGATCAGCTTTGCCACTGTGCATTTTAAGCTGGCCAGGCGCGATTATTAAGATCATCATTCAAAAATGCCGGATGCCGTTAACGCTCCCGAATGCCACGGACATTCTTCAGGGCACGCTGATCGTGTAGGAAGCGTCGAAGGTCCTGCCGGGTTCAAGATGCAGGATGCCCGTCTTTTCGGGAAGCTCTCCGGTAAAGCCTCTGTCATCCAGACGGCCGTACCAGGGCTCAAGACAGACGAACGGAGCCTCATCTGATTTTGTCCACAGTCCGAAGCGGGGGAATCCGGGGCAGGATACCGTCACATACGGCTTTCTGTCAGAACCGCAGAGACTGACTTTCTCTACCTGCGCATTCTCAAAAATGAAGGTATCAATGTCAAACAGATGGCGCTCCAGCTTCAGATAGCCGTTATCCAGGGCCATGGTGTAAACATGATCCGGATCGGCTGCCGTGACCGCCAGATCCACCAGGATGTATTTCAGTTCATCGCAGCCGTGGAACAGAACGAAGCAGTCTTCCTTGCGGTCCTGTTCACACAGGGGGACGGTAAAGCCCGGATGGGCGCCGATTGAAAAGTAAAGCGGATCTTCCCGGGAGGGATTGGTGACCTTCCAGCCAACCCGCAGACTGCCTTCTTCAAGTGTGTGGGTCACTTCCAGACAAAAATCCATCGGGAACAGTTTCCTGGTCTCATCATTCGCCGCAAGCCGGTGTGTAACGGAAAGGTCCGTGTGGGCAGT
>JAGCAV010000191.1 GCA_017652545.1 Lachnospiraceae bacterium | reverse complement strand
GTCTGCGTAAGGCGTGGATCCCGGCTGCGTTCCCTGCCTAATCGTCTCGCTCTCGAAAATCAGCGGCCGCTCCTGCTGCCATAGTTTTGAGCACATGCCTGGGAATAGCAACCGGAAACTCGCGAGGCAGGCAGAAAAGATCTTACATGTACGCAATGGGCTGCGGCCCGTCCCCTGATGCTGACAGTCTCGCTAAAAACCAGTGACAATCCCGGCACCCAGGGTGTATACTGTAGGACGCTGTCGTAGAATGTTCTGTCGGAGCGGAGGTTGATCGCTTGTTTTCCATCATTGTCGCACAGGTTCTGAAGATGTTTGTCATCCTTGTGGCGGGCTTTGCCGTCTCAAAGGTAAAACTGATCAACCATGAGGGTAATACCGGTCTGTCGAACCTGCTGCTTTTTGTCGTCAATCCGCTGATGATCTTTCATTCCTTCATGATCGGGTATACGCCGCAGCGGATGAAGGACTTTCTGGTCTCCGGCCTGCTGGCGGTGATCGCCCACGTTGTCGCCATCGGGATCGCGCACCTGGTTACAGGAAGGAAAGGAAATAAGAACGCCGGTCTGGAACGCATCTGCATTGTTTTTTCAAACTGCGGATTTATGGGCATTCCGCTGATCAGTTCTGTCCTGGGGAGCGAAGGCGTTCTCTATCTGACGCCTTATATCGTGGTCTTCACGATCTTTCTCTGGACATACGGACTTGCGCAGATGACCGGAAGGAATTCTCCTGCCCAGATCGCCAGAAGTCTGGTGACGCCGGCTATGGTCGCGATCGTTCTGGGACTGGTCTTCTTCATCACCGGGCTTCGCCTGCCCGGCCCCGCAGCAGGGGCAGTGGAGACCCTTGCGTCCATGAATACGCCTCTTTCCATGCTGATCGCGGGCATATCCCTCGCGGAATCGGATCTGATCGGCGCCCTGAAGCGGAAGAGGCTGTACCTGGTGTGCGCGGTTAAACTCCTGCTGATGCCGGCTGTTATTCTGCTGATCATGAAGTTCGTGCCTGCCAGCAGGGACATCCGTTATGTGAATGTCATCGCGGCAGCCTGTCCGACAGCCACTTCCGGAACCCTGTTCGCCATCCGGTATAAAGGCGATTATAAATATACATCCGAGATCTTTGCGGTTTCGACCGTTATTTCCATGGCCACGATCCCGCTCATTGTCTTTCTGATGGAGCGCTTCATCTGACAGGCGGTCCGGAACGGACCGGCAGATGGAAGCGGATGGGATCTGAAGCATTGCGGGATGGGAGATTATACATGAGCGTAACAGAAGAAACCATCAGAGTGATCGAAGACGAACTGACCGGGCTGCCCATTATGCAATACGCGTTCCTGAAGACGGATCAGGTGTCTTTTCTGCAGAGGGTCAGGGATGTGTGCAGACAGGAGTGCCCCAGGTACGGTACGAGCTGGTCCTGTCCTCCGGCGGTGGGAAGTGTGGAAAGCTGCCGGCTCCGGTGTGCCCGGTATGCGGACTGTTTTGTTTTTTCGACGATCGCCGAAGAGACCGACGCGTCCGATCTGGAGCAGGCGCTGAAGACCCGGATGGAGCATGAGGAAATAACCAGGCAGGTCGTCGGGATTTTCAGGAACCATTTCGGTGATGTGATCGCGCTGTCTACCGAATCCTGCGGGATCTGCCCGGACTGTACCTATCCTCATGGGCCCTGCAGGTATCCGGACCGCATGTTTCCCTGTGTGGAAAGCTATGGTATACTGGTTACCGAACTTGCCGAAAAAGGCGGACTATTCTATCAGAACGGAGCGGGGACAATTACCTGGTTCAGCGTTTTGTTTTTCAGGAAGGATACAGACTATGTCGGAGAAGAAAATCAAATCAACAGAGGATCGGCTGAATGAACTGACAGGCATGATCGACGATGCCCTGGGAAAACTGAATGAGACGGCAAAAGCCAATGAGATTGCGGGTATTCATAACAGGACCCAGAAGACGCTCAGCAACCTGGTGGGGGATCTGTTCAGGGTACAGAAGGAAGCGCAGGATGCGGTGGAGAAAGGTACGACACCTGAGCTGGATATGCCGTCGCTGACAGTTAAGCCGGGGACCGGCGCAAAGCCCGGAGAGAACAGCGGCGCAGGAAGCGGCCGGGACGATGAGAAAACACCGCCTGTGGCTGGCGGCGCCGGCACGGACCCTGTGCCGGCAGCAGGAAACGGACCTATCAGTACGGGACCTGCCGTATCCGGCAGCGGAAGCGGGCAGGATGCTGCCCCGGAACCGGAGGCTGAGGCCCAGGCGATCGATTATTCCGACGAAGCGGTGGATGAACGGATCAACGAGATCCTGAAAGAGCTGAACGATCTGATCGGCCTGACGACTGTGAAAGAGGAAGTGACTTCCCTGATCAACATCCAGAAGATCAACGTGAAGCGGAAGAAACTGGATATGAAGGAAGCGGATGTCTCCAAGCATCTGGTGTTCTCAGGCAACCCTGGTACCGGTAAGACGACGGTGGCCCGCATCCTTGCCAGGGTCTATAAGGAACTGGGCATTCTGAAAACCGGACAGCTGATCGAAGTGGACCGCTCCGGACTGGTGGCGGGATATATCGGACAGACGGCGATCAAGACGGCTGAGGTGATCGAGAAAGCGATGGGCGGCGTGCTTTTTGTTGATGAAGCGTATACGCTTTCCGCAAAGAAGGGCGAGAATGATTTCGGACAGGAAGCGATCGACACCATCCTCAAGACCATGGAGGACCGGCGGGACGAGTTTATTGTGATCGTGGCGGGGTATACGCAGCTGATGGAAGAATTCCTGGAGTCAAACCCCGGCCTTCGCTCACGCTTCAACAAGTTTGTATTTTTCCCGGATTATACACCGCAGGAACTGCTGGACATCTTCCTTCTGACGGCAAAGAAGAACGGGTATACAGTCGGCGAGGAGGCAAAAGCTTATGTGAAGGACTACTATGAAAAGAAGACGGCTCTTCACGAGCCGAATTTTGCCAACGCGAGGGATACCCGCAATCTGTTTGAAAAAGCGGTCACCCGCCAGGCGAACCGGCTGGCCGGAGAGAAGGATCTGACCCGCGAGCAGCTGGAGGAGCTCACCCTGGAGGATATCAGCGGAGAGCAGGATCCGGATCTTGAACAGGAGATCAGTGTGGACTTCTGACAGCAGCAGGGGAAACGGGTTGACATACACGGGATTATCGTGTAGAGTGTTCTTTGCTGTGATAAAGCGCCACAGCGATAAAGAAATGCGGCGCCGGGCGTTTTTACAAGAACGGCGCGGGAAAGAAAGGAAAGAAATATGAGCGGAGCACAGATCGGAATTCTGGTTGCCATGATCGTGTACCTGGGTCTGATGGTCACGATCGGTGCGGTCGTTTCCAGAAGAAACATGACAGTCGGTGATTTTTACCTTGGCGGAAGGAAGCTGGGACCTCTTGTCACAGCCATGAGCGCGGAGGCTTCGGATATGAGCAGCTGGCTGCTGATGGGACTTCCGGGTGTCGCCTATCTGTCCGGCCTTGCAGATGTTACCTGGACAATCATCGGCCTTGCGGTCGGTACGTACCTGAACTGGCTGTTTGTGGCAAAACCGCTGAGAAGGTATTCCGAGACCACGGGTTCCATTACGCTGCCGACCTTCTTTTCAGACAGATACGGCGATGACAGCCATGTCCTGATGCTGGTTGCGGCTGCCATCATCATCATTTTCTTTGTTCCCTACACTGCCTCGGGATTCGCTGCCTGCGGCAAGCTTTTCGGGAGCCTGTTCGGAGCAAACTATCACGCGGCCATGATCATCAGCGCGTGTGTCATCATCCTGTATACGACGCTGGGCGGTTTCCTGGCTGCCAGCTTCACGGATCTGATCCAGAGCATCGTGATGACGATCGCCCTGATCATCGTGCTCGGCTTTGCGACAAAGACGGCAGGCGGATTTGGCGCGGTGATGGATAATGCAAAGAGCCTTCCCGGATATTTCAGCCTTACCGCCACCCACGATCCGGTTTCGGGAACAGGTTCTCCCTACGGGTTTATTACGATTCTGTCCACAATGGCCTGGGGCCTCGGCTATTTCGGCATGCCTCATATCCTTCTTCGTTTCATGGCGATCCGGGATGATGAGAAGATCAAAGTGTCAAGAAGGATCGCAACGATCTGGGTCGTAATCGCCATGTTTGTTGCCATGTTCATCGGCATGGCCGGCCTGACCATGAGCAAGGTCGGTGCGGTACCGGTGCTGGAAGGCTCCGCCTCCGAGACGATCATCGTCAAGATCGCTGATCTGCTCAGCCGGAACGGGATCTTTTTTGCCGTCATCGCAGGTGTTGTCCTCTCCGGTATCCTGGCATGCACCATGTCCACATCGGATTCGCAGCTGCTGGCTGCATCCTCATCCGTGTCTCACGACATTCTGACCGGCTTTTTCCGTATGAAGATCGACGAGAAGAAGCTGCTGATGATCTCCAGGCTGAGCCTGTGCGTGATCGCCGTGATCGGCGTGATCCTCGCCTGGGATTCCGACAGCAACGTGTTCAGGATCGTCTCTTTTGCCTGGGCCGGATTCGGTGCTGCTTTCGGTCCGGTTATGCTTCTTGCACTGTTCTGGAGACGCTCCAATAAATGGGGTGCCCTTGCCGGCATGATCTGCGGCGGCGCCATGATCTTTATCTGGAAGTTCGGGGTCCGTCCGCTGGGCGGCGCCTG
Organism: Lachnospiraceae bacterium; assembly: GCA_017652545.1. The sequence continues at coordinate 5,283 of JAGCAV010000191.1, read as the reverse complement.
GAACATCTATGAGCTGCTGCCGGCCTTCATCATCGCGATCGTGGTGAATGTGATCGTTTCTCTGGCGACAAAAGCGCCGGACAAAGCCGTTACGGATGTGTTCGACCGCGTAAAGAGTATGTGAAGCTGCCCCCGGCAGACCAGTCAGAATAAAGAATAAAAGCATACCCCGCCGCCTGCGGCGGGGTATTTCACTGTCCCGGCAGACCGGAAGATGTATGGTGTTGAAAAAAAGGGATAAATGATGGTATTCTACAGTATATGATCAAAACCGAGGGAGGATCAGGCGTATGAGAGAAGCATTTGTTGAAGGAAGAACATTGTCAGAGGGATATCATAAAGCCCTGCTGGCCCTTGCGGAGCGCGGAGAGGTATCGGACTGCGCGGACTGGAATACCACACAGAGGGAACTGGCCATGACCATTGCCGTCACGGAACCTCTGGCAGATCCCATGATCTCGAAATGCTTCATCGGAGATCCGTATTCACTGCAGAAATATGTGCTGGAAATGCTTGACGGAATTCTGGATTTCGAAGTCGGACTTGGCAACTGGGCCTATACCTATCATATGCGTTATGCTGACCAGATACCCTTCATCATCTCGGAACTGAAGAGAAATCCCTCTTCCAGAAGAGCGGTCATGCTGGTGCGTGACAAGGAAAAGGATATAAACAGCGATGATCCTGCGTGCCTGCAGCATATCCAGTATTTTATCCGCGGCGGAAAGCTGGACTGCATGGTCCTGTTCCGTTCGAATGATGCCTGCAAGGCGACCTATATGAACGCGTTCGCGCTGATCCGGCTTCAGAAGAAAATCGCTGAAGAACTGGGTATTCCGGTCGGGACCTATACGCACAGAGCCTCCTCCTTCCATTGCTATGAGAGAGATTTCGCTCTGCTGGACGGATATGTCAGGCGCATCCGGAAGGCGATGGAGGATGATGATGAGTCGGAGGTCACCTTCGATTACGAGGAAGACTGGGATGAGCTGATGGAAGCGGAGATTCCGGGAATCCTGGCGGATGCGCAGAGGATGAGGAAGGAAGCGGAAGAGAAGGTAAATCAGGTATAATATCTCCGAATTTTACTTGTGAAATCAGGATATCTTTGGTAAAATTGCCACATGGATAAACAGGAACTGGCGCTCAGAGTCATTGAGCTGTTAAAAACAGAATATCCGGTCGCGGAATGTACGCTGGACTATGATGATGCCTGGAAACTGCTTGTGAGCGTACGGCTTGCCGCACAGTGTACCGATGAGCGGGTCAACGTGGTCGTTCAGGATCTGTATGCAAAATACCCCTCTGTGGAAGCCCTGGCTGATGCGGAGCCGGAAGAGATCGAGGCGATCGTCAAGCCCTGCGGGCTCGGACACAGCAAAGCGAGGGATATCTCCGCGTGCATGCGCGTCCTCCGGGACCGGTACGGGGGGAAAGTGCCGGATGATTTCCAGGCGCTTCTGGATCTGCCCGGCGTCGGCCGCAAGAGCGCGAACCTGATCATGGGCGATGTGTTCAAAAAACCGGCCATTGTAACGGATACCCACTGCATCCGCCTGGCGGGCAGAATCGGTCTCACGGACGGGACGAAGGACCCTAAAAAGGTGGAGATGGCGCTCTGGAAGATCATTCCCCCTGACGAGGGAAGTGATCTGTGCCACAGGTTCGTCATGCATGGGCGTGCGGTCTGCAGTGCAAGAACAAAACCGCAGTGCGGCAGGTGCTGCCTGGCTTCGGTCTGTGAGAAAAATATCTGAACGGAAACAAAGACGCTCTTCCGGATGACCGGTTCAGCGCCGCAACCTGCCAACAGCAGGAAGAAAGAAGGGGAAAGGCATATGTATCAGGATCAGAAGATCTATCTAGGGAAAACAGGAGAGGAGAAGGTATGCATCCTGCCCTCCATGGCAAACAGACATGGCATGATCTGCGGTGCAACCGGAACCGGTAAAACCGTCACCCTGAAGGTGCTTGCGGAAGCTTTCAGTGACTGCGGTGTTCCGGTCTTTATGGCGGACGTCAAGGGTGACCTGGCCGGCATGAGCCTGCCCGGAGCGGAGACGGAGGATATGGCAGCCAGGCTGGAACGCTTCGGACTTCGCCAGGAAGGATTCGCTTTCCAGGGATATCCCACCAACTACTGGGATGTGTATGCGGAGAAGGGACTGCCTCTTCGCACCACCATTTCCGAGATGGGGCCGCTGCTGCTCTCCAGGATCCTGGGACTTAATCAGACCCAGGAGGATGTGCTGACGGTCGTTTTCAAGATCGCGGATGATGAAGGCCTGCTGCTGATCGATACCAAAGATCTGAATTCCATGCTCCAGTATGTGAGTGAGAACTCCAAGGAATATTCCGTGCGGTACGGCAATATTGCCAAGGTGAGCCTCGGGGCCATACAGCGTGCCATGATCGCGCTCGACCAGCAGGGCGGTACCCTGTTCTTCGGAGAGCCGGCACTGGATATTTCCGACTGGCTGGCCGCAGACGAATCGGGCCGCGGCTTTATTCAGGTACTGGATTGCCAGAAGCTGATCCTGAATCCCAGCATGTATTCCTGCTTCCTTCTGTGGATGCTCTCCGAGCTGTATGAGAATCTGCCGGAAGTCGGAGATCTGGACAAGCCCAAGCTGGTCTTCTTCTTTGATGAAGCGCATCTTCTCTTTGACATGGCGTCAAAGGAGCTGCTCCAGAAGATCGAGCAGGTGGTCAAGCTGATCCGTTCCAAGGGTGTGGGCGTCTTTTTCGTGACTCAGAATCCGTCTGATATCCCCAATTCCGTGCTCGCACAGCTGGGGAACAAGGTCCAGCACGCGCTCCACGCGTACACACCGGCGGAACAGAGGGGCATCAAGGCCGCTTCCGATTCCTTCCGCACCAACCCTGCGTTCAATACCGCAGAGGCACTGCAGAACCTCGGAATCGGCGAGGCGCTGGTCTCCGTTCTGGATGCCGACGGCATTCCGACCATGGTGCAGCAGGTGAAGATCCTGCCGCCGCAGAGCCAGATGGGCGCCATCGACGACTTCACAAGGGAAGCGATGGAGAACAAGAGCCCGCTGTATCACAATTACGTTGAGATGGAGGACCGTGATTCCGCCTATGAGTTCCTGGAGCGCATGAGACTGAACGCAGAGGAAGCCATACAGCGCGAGATCGAGGAGCGGGAGCGCCTGAAACAGGAGGCTGCCGAGGCGAAGCAGCGTGAGAAGGAAGAGCTGGCAGCCCAGAGAGAAAAAGAGCGTGAGGAACGCAAGCGTAAAACGACGATCAATACCGTGGTCGGCTCCGCAACGGGAACCGTCGGAAGACAGATCGGCAAGACGCTGGGCGGCGCCGTGGGCGGAAGCTTCGGCAAGACGCTGGGCGGAAACGTCGGCGCTTCACTCGGCAGAGGCATCCTGAAGACACTGTTCAAGCTGTAAGAAACAGGTTCCGGAAACCGTAACCATTGGCATCATCAGGCTGCGCCGCGATCCGGTGCAGCCTGCTTTGTAAACTTGGATTCAAAAAGATAAAAAAGTACTTTGCATTTTCAGAGAATGATAGTATAATGGCTTTTGTCCGAGCGACAGACCGGATATGGGAGTATAGCTCAGCCGGGAGAGCGTCCGCCTCACACGCGGGAGGTCGCGGGTTCGAGCCCCGCTGCGCCCATTCAAAACCTTGATCCTTTTCCGGATCAGGGTTTTTTTATCGTAAAAGAAAGGTGAAGTCATATGGAATGGAAGATCATTCTGATCACGGCAGGCATTCTGCTGATTCTGTACGGCGCTGCGGTGGCTGCGATCGGAAGCGGTACAGTTTTTTTTCTTGTCTGGGTCTTTCTGGGCGCACTTGGCATCCTGGCCGGTATCCTTTTCGCGTCAGGCATGACAGCTCGTATCCCGGCTGCGATCCGGTGGACTTTTCCTGCAGTTCTTCTGGCAGGGGTGGTGATCCTGGGCGTCTGCACGGCTCTGATCGGCACCCGGTTTGCCGAAAAGGGGGAAAAGGGTCTTGATTACCTGATCGTGCTGGGGGCGCAGGTGCGGGAGAACGGGCCAAGTGCCGTCCTGAAGTTCAGACTGGATGCGGCAGCTGCCTATCTGAAGGACAATGAGGGTACACTGTGCATTGTCTCAGGAGGAAAAGGGTACAATGAGCCGATTTCCGAGGCGGAGGGAATGAAAAGGTATCTGGAAGAAGCCGGCATAGATCCGCGGAGGATCGTGATGGAGGATCAGTCCTCCAACACGACGGAGAATATTGCTTTCAGTATGAAGCTGATCAAAGATCCCGGGACAGCCGGGATCGGAATCGTGACCAACAATTTTCATCTTTTCCGGGCAATGGCCATTGCACAGAAAGCGGGGATCAGGAACGTCCGGGGGATCGCAGCAGGCAGTTCAGCCTTCTATCTTCCGAACAATGTGCTCAGAGAGTGCCTGGGGATTCTGAAAGACAAACTGCAGGGAAATCTGTAAGGGTCGTCGCTTTTTCGTGCTAAAGCGATAAAGAATTTGTATTGACAGGGAAAAGCAAAACAAGTATATTACAACTCAGTCGGATTGTTCCCCGCCTTGGCAGGCGGTGGATGACAGGATACTGAAACAGCAGGGGAAACAGCAGGCGTTTTGAACCTGCACGGCTGGAAGTAAGGAGGATACCCCATGTATTCACTGGATGAGATCAGAAAAGTTGACCCGCAGATTGCGGACCTTATTGTTGCCGAGGAGAAGCGTCAGGACAGCCATATAGAGCTGATCGCTTCCGAGAACTGGGTTTCCAAGGCAGTTATGGCTGCCATGGGCAGTGTACTGACAAACAAATATGCCGAAGGATACCCGGGAAGACGTTTTTACGGCGGATGCGTCTGCGTGGATGACGTGGAACGGCTGGCCATCGAGCGTGCAAAGGAAATCTTCGGGTGTACCTATGCGAATGTACAGCCTCATTCCGGCGCACAGGCTAACATGTGTGTCCAGTTCGCACTGCTGAAACCCGGTGACACGATCATGGGGATGAACCTTGCACACGGCGGCCATCTGACACATGGCAGCGCAGCGAATTTTTCCGGGACATTTTTCAATGTGGTCGATTACGGCGTCAACGACGATGGCTTTATCGACTACGACCGTGTGCGTGAGATCGCACTTGAAAACAGACCCAGACTGATCATTGCCGGTGCCAGCGCTTACGGAAGGACCATCGACTTTAAGCGTTTCAGGGAGATCGCCGATGAAGCCGGTGCCTATCTGATGGTGGATATGGCTCACATAGCCGGACTGGTGGCGGCGGGCG